>NZ_JBNTJU010000111.1:0-508 GCF_051195015.1 Halococcus sp. AFM35 | reverse complement strand
CAATCGAGTGAGTTTCGCTCGATCTTGGATCGATGCATTTCTCGATTCTCGTTTGCAATACTTATCTTAGTCACTATGAAATCAGTCGCGCGCTTGATTGCGGACAATCAACTCCCTACCGCGCACGCAAACGCTACGCTGACTGAGGGATTGCAGCGATTCATCGCCGGAACCCCGACCGCGAATACGACCGTAAACTCGACGGTGAAGACGAAGCTCATCTCATCGCCCTCGCGACCAGCGAGCCGCCCGACGGGCGCGCTCGCTGGATCCTTCGCCTTCTTTCCGACGAACTCGTCGCCCTCGAAGGGATCGACCACGAATCGGTCTCCTACGAAACCGTTCGCCAAGTCCAAAAAAAAAAGCTCCAGTCTCACCGATCCAAACAATGGGTGATCCTGCCGGAGCAGAACACCGAATTCATCTACCACACTCAGCTTTGCACGTTCAGAGATACCACCCTTTTGAACCGTCTGAGCCGTCCGAGTGAAGGAAGAGATGCTCTATT
>NZ_JBNTJU010000110.1:0-531 GCF_051195015.1 Halococcus sp. AFM35 | reverse complement strand
AATGCCGAAGAGATTCTCGCCGAGCGCCTTGTCGAGGCGCTCGGCGAGGAGGCTAATGAGGAGGCCGTTGATCCCGGAGAGACGGTTCTCGGCTTCTTTCGATGAAGCATGGCCGATGCCGACGGAGAATCGGCATCGGCTCTGGGCGTTCGGGAAACCACGCATCGTGAAACATATGCCGCGCGTGAAGACGACAACCGTCGGCTTCTACGCGCTCAACGGTACCAGCGTTCTTAGAGCCGTCGAGAGTCTCCACAAAGAGCGGATCGTGGAGGTGTTCGAAGCAATCCGCGAGCAGAATCCGACCGGCCGGATTCTGCTCGTCTTGGATAACTTCTCCTCACACAACGCTGAGTACACGCGCATACGAGCGGAGGAGCTCGGAATTACGCTGGTGTTTCTGCCTATCGCTTCGCCGCATCTCCAGCCAATCGAGCCGGTTTGGGGTGTTCTCAAGCGTGCCATCTCGCCGATTTCGACCGAGAGCGCGGACGACTTCCGCGCTCTCGTTGAGGGGACGTTCCTCGAACT
>NZ_JBNTJU010000109.1:0-569 GCF_051195015.1 Halococcus sp. AFM35 | reverse complement strand
CTCATAACGTAGCTCCCCCAGCGCGGATACCACGCCGTTCACGGCGTGGAGGAGCGCGCAACACTCCACAACCCACAATGTTCGCAACATTCGATTCGGCCGATTCGGAAGGCTTAACGCCCTGTAGTTTGTGTTTTAGCATAGTTCTCGGTGGGACAAAAGCTTCCGCCGGGACGGGCCGCACATCAGCCGGCCCCAGAGCCGGGAACGATGACCGGGAGGGACGTAGCCCAACTCTACGCGCGGTCCGACGGTCGACCGTCGGACCGACAGACCGGGAGAACACCGGCAATTAAACGGTGCGTGCCGACGCCAACGGACCGACGTAAGGTTCGCGTCCATCCACAAGAGAACCCCTGTCGAAGCATTCGGGCCACGCCCGTCTGCGGACGCGAGCAACCCGTCGGCGGTGTCGCCCCTTCGGGCGACCACCGCCGTCGTAGGAGGACGGTGGAATGCCGTTGAACACGGCCACGCTGCGGCGGACGTGGAGAACCGGCGGCGAATGGTATTTCGTGCCATTGGTTGTTTTGGGTACATACCACGTCCTTTAGGGCGTGGTAGCTGAT
>NZ_JBNTJU010000108.1:0-659 GCF_051195015.1 Halococcus sp. AFM35 | reverse complement strand
GAGGGGTTGGCGGTGGTGGACCCGATAGAGCGCCATCGGTACGTGTTGTCGACGGGGGCGGTCGTGCCGGAGCCGGCCTCAGTCGAGCAGTTCAGGTTTCCGGTCGACAGCGCGGTGTCGATTCGGACCGAAAGGATAGGACTGCCGAGCGTGGTGTCGGTCCACGTCCGGGACGAGTCGGGTGCGGTGGTGGCCCACGCCGAGCATCACGCCAGCGAGGACCTCCCGGTGGGGAAGTACGTTTTGGAGGTAAGCGCGCCGGTAAAACTCTATTTCCGGGTCGAAAGCCCGCTCAGCATCAGCGCCGACGCCGAGGGGATGACCATCGCGTTCGACGGCGAGCGGGAGGTAGCGATTGGCGCGCGTTCCCACCACGAGCGGCCGGCGGCCACCGTGGAGACGCCGGCCGACCCCGAAGCGATGATGGCGGCGGTCTCGACGTTCGGGTCGGCGCTGAAAACCACCAGTCCCGAACGGTCCTATCCAACGCTGCGGGGCCATCCACCGACGGTCGAACTCGGCGATTCACTCGATTTGGCGGGGCTGGAACCGCCCGAAACCGGTGTGACCATCGAGGTACCGCGGGAGTACGGCGCGGTCTACGCGGTCGCGCCGCTTTCGTACTATCTGGGGGCGACCGTCGAACCGGGTGAGCGACC
>NZ_JBNTJU010000107.1:0-674 GCF_051195015.1 Halococcus sp. AFM35 | reverse complement strand
GCAGCCTACACACCTTGTTCCAGTGCCCCTCACAGAGGTCTCGCTCCCTGTGGCTTTATCAACTCAGAACGCAACAGCGAGAGTAAATCAACCAAACCCGATATAAAAACACCGATAGTTCATCGTACTGGCAGTGTCTATTTGAAGGCGCTGTCTAGTTAAGCCTCCTCAGCCGGCGTGCGGCCGTTGAGAGCCTGATGCGGTCGCTGCGTGTTGTAGTAGTGTACGAACCGCTTGAGCCAGCGGCGAATGCTGGCCGGACCACCGTTCCAGGTCGTATAGAAGCGGTCCGTCCGCTGTTTGAGCGTCTGGAACCACCGCTCGATGTGGTTCCGGCCGCTATACTCCACCTGACCGCTCAGTCCCAATCGGGACAGAGCGGTCCGGTAGCCGAAGCTGTCGACCAGCAGTTCCGTTTCCGAAAGGTCGTGATGCTCTGCAAGACGCGAGAGGAATGCCGCCGCGGGACCGATCCCGCGGCGGCTGAACACCTCGATATCGAGTACCAGCATCGAATCCAGGTCGATTGCAGCGTAACACCACCGCCACTCTGTGCCGATCTGAATCGCTGTCTCGTCGACAGCGACCCGCCGCGGAGTTAGGGTCTAGCGCAAGTTCTTGACCTTTGGACGCGTATCTCTCTGAATGGGAGCGCGACGAGCTGTCGTTGAACG
>NZ_JBNTJU010000106.1:0-695 GCF_051195015.1 Halococcus sp. AFM35 | reverse complement strand
TGAGGGTTCCATATCATCAGCACGAACGGTCAGCAAGCGGATGAGCGGGGCGTTTTATATACTCGAATCGGGAATTGGTGAACGAACTACTTCACGAGGCTGAGAACGACTGGTACGGTGATACGGCATTCTTTGGAGCCATGGCCCATCAGCCGGGTCTGTTCAAGCAAATCGTCTCTCTGTTACGGGAGTTTTCTCAAAGTGAACACATCGACTCGGAAATCTTCGAGTTGATGCGCCTCAAGATCGCGGAGGCTCACCAGTGTGCCTACTGCTCGACTGTTCGGACCCAAGAAGTGCGTGAGGAGGTCGCCCCCAGAGAAGAAGCGATCTTTGGAGATATCGACGCTGACGCCCTAACACAGCGCGAATACCTGGCCGTATATCTCGCCGAACAGCTCTCTGAAACACCTCACCAGATAACTGACGAGTTTTTCGGGAATCTCCGTGAAGCCTACTCTGAGACAGAGATTATCGAGCTTTTACTATTCATTAGTATCGAAATAGGTCTTGACCGTTTTTGTATTGCTCTCGAACTCGATACGGCCGATGCGAGCTCATATCCCGATGATCTCGTCTATCCATATGAACGATAAGACTACAACACCATTCGTCTTTAGCTAAGAGTAAAACCGCATGACTGCGGCTGGAAGCGAAGTCGGTTCATGAACGGAGTGAGGAGGAGTTCGGTGTGA
>NZ_JBNTJU010000105.1:0-737 GCF_051195015.1 Halococcus sp. AFM35 | reverse complement strand
CGTCTCGGCGAACTCGTCCATTCCCGCCGGGAGGTCCTGGACGATCTCGTCAGAGAGATCGTCCATGAAGTTGTACACGACTTTGGCGATCAGGTCAATCCGAGAGAGTTGCTTGATGTTGGCCTCAATGAACGTTGAATCCATCCGCTGGGTACTTGCGTCGATCTCGAACTGTTCCTGGAGGTAGCTGCGGTGGTCTTCGAAGACCTCGTGCAGCAGGTCTCGACCTGTTTCTTCCTCGAATTTCATCAGCCGTCGGCGGAAATTCGTGAACGTCTTCGCACAGATATTGTCACCGAGCGTCTCTTTACCCAGCGCGTTTCGGACGCGAAAATCGAACAAGTAGGCGTGTTCGAGCTGTTCATCGGATAGTCCAAGCAGGTGCTTGATGATCTCCAGCGAAACCAACTCGTTGACCGGCTTGTTCGGACGGCTATACCCGCCATGGTATAGCCGTCCGAATGTTCTCTCATCAATCTGAGTGAAAATGTGTTCGTAAAAGTGGGTAGACCAGTGATTCCGCAGTTTCTTCTTTGGTCCAGCAGGGAGGTCTTTGACGGGCGAAAAGAGCGTCTCCTGCTGATGTTTGTGATTCTCTCTAAACATATTTTCATCCAGCTTAGCAACTAATCGAGCTGAAGTAACGTATAGCTATTGCATATAATCCTAATAAGTTTATCAGAATCTGCTTGTGACCTATGAATCGTCAAAAGGGACTCCTTTTTACTTCGCCCTCA
>NZ_JBNTJU010000104.1:0-845 GCF_051195015.1 Halococcus sp. AFM35 | reverse complement strand
CGATGTTGTGAACGCCAGCAATGAGCGCAATCTCGCGGAACTGCCGGAACCAGTCACGCGCTCGCACGGCGGAGCCGTGTGAGCGCTTGAGTGAGGAGTTCACGGTCTCGGTCATTGAGCGCTGATGATAGCGCTCGTCGTCGATGCGGGCGTTGTGCGCGTGATCGTACGGTGCGAAGACACGGTGTTTGATGAGCGGTCGGACGCCGACCGCTCGAAGGGCTTCACGGAAACTCATATCGTCGTAGCCCTTGTCAGCGGCGAGGCTACGAAGGTCGCCTGCGTTCCGCAGGGCGACCTTCGGACCGATTCGCATCCCACTCGGCCACTTCGTACTGCAGTGGAGGTCAAGGATCGCTCCGTCGGCGGTGTCTACCAGAAACGTCGCCTGAATCGTCTGTATAGAGCGTCCTGTACGCTTGAGGTAATGGGCCGATGCCTGCTGACGGTCGAAGTAGGTGGCATCGATCGCGGCGTGACCAGACTGGTCGAGCAGCTCCGCCGAGCGGCGGAGCAGCTCTCGCCAGACACTCATCGGAGCCCGCTTGAACGCCTTGCACAGCGTCGAAGGCGCGGGAAACTTCCCGCGCCGAAGACCCAGTAGGAACCGAATGCGCTCCATTTCTTCGGCCCAATCGATGATCTCCTCGTACTCGGCGTCCATGTGCTCGCGCAGATAGAGCAAAACAGCGTGCTTCCAGCCGGCAAACCCGTTGCCGGCTGGATCGCTGAGCTGGATGAGCGCCGCGTCAGTAAGCTTTTGAGCGAGTGAAGCTACTTGCTTCACGAAGCGGAAGAGTGTCTTCTCCACAACAGCACTCTCCCGCTTCAGTACACTGATTCTG
>NZ_JBNTJU010000103.1:0-933 GCF_051195015.1 Halococcus sp. AFM35 | reverse complement strand
CTGCTGTGTTGAATAGGGGTACGGCGGCGGGATAGACCGTCACATCGGTAAGGACGAAGCCGAGGATGGCCGATATGGCCGAAGTGGATCTCCTCGACTTCCTGAGAGACTGTAAGCGGCTTGCCATACAAGCGTTGGGGACCAACGCGGGCAAGCCCGCCGAAGGTGGGCTTGCCCGCTGGAAGCACCTCGTCATTCACGGATATCGGCTCGAAGACGACCACAGCTACCGTGAAACGGAAAATCGTCTCCGCTGTTTCAGCGAACTGCGCGAGATTCTTGAACTCGACCTCAACGACGTCCCGGACTTCTCCACGATCTACAAGTCGTTCGATCGATTCAATATGACGATCTGGCGGGCGTTGCTCCGCATTTCAGCGGAGCAACTCCCGCAGTCCGGTCACGCTGCTCTCGACAGCACGTTCTTCAAGCGTGGTCACGCCTCGTCGTACTACCTTCAGCGAGCAAATCGAGACGTACAGACGCTGAAAGTCACAACGCTCACCGATACGGAGTCGCTCGCTGTGCTGGATCTACAGTGCTCGGTCGAGTGGAAGCACGATACGAAACTCGGGCCGCAGGTCGTCCGGCGGAACGCCGACGACCTGCTCTCAGTCGCCGCCGACAAGGGATTTCACGACTGGATGAGCAAGTTCGAGTTCTACACGCTCGACGTTGATCCGCTTGTTCTCGAACGTGGATCGTCACTGGAGACAGTCGGTCATAATGCACTGATTCGGGACGCTGGATACTCTCAGCGGTGGATGTCCGAAACATCGTATTCGACAACGAAGCGCTCGCTCGGCTCCGCCGTGCGAGCGCAATTTTGGTATCGTGAGTTCCGTGAGATCGTCCTGATGTTCGCTATCTCGAACATCGAACAAGTTTGTGAGAAGCTGTGATCACCGCGCCGTCCCCCTATTCAACACAGCA
>NZ_JBNTJU010000102.1:0-940 GCF_051195015.1 Halococcus sp. AFM35 | reverse complement strand
GGCTCTGTTGAATCGCCATAAGGCGATGGAATTCACTGTTTCACTGCTCGTTTGATGTTGTAGACGATACACATCAGGGCGATCTCTCGAAACTCACGGAACCAGGTACGCGCTCGCACGGCGTAGCCGAGCGAGCGCTTGACGGCCGAATTCACGGTTTCGGTCATCGACCGCTGTGCGTAGAGATCCGCGTCGATTCGGGCGTTGTGGGCGTGGTCGTACGGTGCGCGGATGCAGTGCTTGATGAGCGGGCGGATCTCGAGCTCACGCAGCCGTTCGCGGAGAGCGGTCTTGTCGTAGCCTTTGTCTGCAGCGAGAGTCCGCAGATCGCCCGCATTCCGGCGGGCGATCTGCTCGCAGAGGTCGGCGTCACTTCCTTTGAGTGTGGTCGAGCAGTGAACATCGAGGACGGCTTGAGATTCTGTATCGACGAGCTTCGTGACTTTGAGCGTCTGCACGCGGTAGTTCGTGCGCTGGCAGTAGTGGCGGCTGGCGCGGTCTCGGTCGTAGAACGTGGCGTCGAGAGCGGCGTGTTCGGACGGATCGTGCAACTGCGCCGACTGGCGCAGTAGCACTCGACAGAGGCTCATCTCGATTCGGTCGAGTGCTTTACATAACGTCGACGGCGCAGGGAGATCGGTCGCGTCGAGGCCGATCTCCCCGGTTATTTGAGGCATTTCCTTCAGCAGATCGATGGTCATGCGGTAGGACGTATCGAGGTAAATCCGGAGACAATGCAGGGAAACGAGGGCGTAATCGGCGAATCCGCCGCCACCGTTCGGGGCGGCGGATTCGCTTCCATCGCCAGTAACTCTTTGTGCGACCAAGACGCATCGCTCGGTGAAGCGAGAGATTTGGGTCATGGACAACGCAAGTCTCTCGCTTCAATGCCTTTGATCTAGCGACCGATCCCGACGCCGTCTAGTGATTCAACAGAGCC
>NZ_JBNTJU010000101.1:0-991 GCF_051195015.1 Halococcus sp. AFM35 | reverse complement strand
GTTAGCTCGACGCCGAACGCTTCCGTCCCGAAACTCGTCACATCGAACAGCGATGCGAGCGCGAACAGAAAGCCGAGAACGCCGAGACCGACGACCGCAGCGCTGGCCCGCCCGAACGCCGACCCGCCCTCGTTCACCAGCCCTCGCTCGTAGGACTCGCTCATTGCTCGCCTCCGAGCCTGCGCACCATCCGGCGCTCGATAAGCTGTGAGACGACCGAGATGGCCATCACGGTCACGAACAGCACGGCCCCGGCAGCGAACAGCGCGTTCACGTGGAGGCCGCTGGCGTTGCCGTACTGGCTGGCGATGAGGCTCGTGAGCGTAATCGTGTTATCGAAGACGTCGAAGATGGGCGCTGGTAACTCGGTTACGTTACCGAGGATCACCGTTGCAGCCATCGTCTCGCCGACTGCGCGGCCGACACCCAGCAACACGGCGGCGGAGATACCCGAGAAGGCCGCGGGCATCGTGATGCCGGTCATCGTCTGCCAGTCGGTCGCCCCGAGCGCGAGCGAGCCCTGTTTCATCGACTCGGGTACACTCGAAATAGCGTCCTCGGCGACCGAAACAACAGTGGGAAGCGCCATCACGCCGACGACCAGACCCACGGCGAGCAGGCTGCCAAGCCCAGGTAGGCCGAACGCACTGCTCGAGGAGAAATACGGGTTGAGCACGACCAGCCCGAGATAACCGAACACGATGGAGGGGATGCCAGCGAGGATTTCGATACCGGGTTTGAGTATCTCGCGCAGCCACCCCGGCGCTACCTCGCTGATGAACAGCGCGCCGGCGACGCCAAGCGGCCCGGCGATGGCCACGGCTAGCAGCGTTTCGATGACCGTGCCGACGATCGCCGGCGCGAGCGAATAGATCTGCTCGCCGCCGGTCTCCCACATCGGCTCGTTAGTATACGAAACGAGGTCGACCAGTCCCATGTACCGAATCGCTGGTAGCGCCTCGCGCAGGACGAACACGATGATGAGACCCAT
>NZ_JBNTJU010000100.1:0-991 GCF_051195015.1 Halococcus sp. AFM35 | reverse complement strand
GTTAGCTCGACGCCGAACGCTTCCGTCCCGAAACTCGTCACATCGAACAGCGATGCGAGCGCGAACAGAAAGCCGAGCACGCCGAGACCGACGACCGCAGCGCTGGCGCGCTCGAACGCCGACCCGCCCTCGTTCACCAGCCCTCGCTCGTAGGACTCGCTCATTGCTCGCCTCCGAGCCGGCGCACCATCCGGCGCTCGATCATCTGTGAGACGACCGAAATGGCCATCACGGTCACGAACAGCACGGCCCCGGCGGCGAACAGCGCGTTCACGTGGAGACCGCTGGCGTTGCCGTACTGGCTGGCGATGAGACTTGTGAGCGTAATCGTGTTGTCGAAGACGTCGAAGACGGGCGCTGGTAACTCGGTTACGTTGCCGAGGATCACCGTTGCAGCCATCGTCTCGCCGACCGCGCGGCCGACACCCAGCAACACGGCAGCGGAGATACCCGAAAACGCTGCGGGCATCGTGATACCGGTCATCGTCTGCCAGTCAGTCGCTCCGAGCGCGAGCGAGCCCTGTTTCATCGACTCGGGCACGCTCGAAATGGCGTCTTCGGCGACCGACACTACAGTAGGAAGTGCCATCACGCCGACGACCAACCCCACAGCCAGTAGACTGCCAAGCCCTGGAAGGCCGAACGCACTGCTCGAGGAGAAATACGGGTTGAGCACGACCAGCCCGAGATAACCGAACACGATCGAGGGGATGCCAGCGAGGATTTCGATACCGGGTTTGAGTATCTCGCGCAGCCACCCCGGTGCGACCTCGCTGATGAACAGCGCGCCGGCGACGCCCAGCGGGCCGGCGATGGCCACCGCCAACAGCGTTTCGATGACCGTGCCGACGATTGCGGGTGCGAGCGAGTACACTTCCTCGCCACCGGTGTTCCACATTGGCTGGTTAGTGTATGAAACGAGGTCGACCAGTCCCATGTACCGAATCGCTGGTAGCGCCTCGCGCAGGACGAACACGATGATGAGACCCAT
>NZ_JBNTJU010000099.1:0-1039 GCF_051195015.1 Halococcus sp. AFM35 | reverse complement strand
CTGATGTGTATCGTCTACAACATCAAACGAGCAGTGAAACAGTGAATTCCATCGCCTTATGGCGATTCAACAGAGCCCAAAGATGAGGTGCTGATCCTCATCGTTTTCTTGGATGCTCTCCGGAGTCGCAGGATAGGCTACCTCAATCGTCTCACCCGCCGACAGTGCATCCAACTCAGCCTGGGTAAGCGGACGCGAAGGTAGACTATTGAGCATGTGCAGCCATTCGGGTTGAGTTGGAATGAGGGTTCTGGAGGGTTCTCTGCCTCTCAGGGTAGGTGCCATTCGTCAGTTGCGGAGAGGCTGTCGCTGCTCAAGGGCCAGCAGGAGCTGCCTGAACTGCATACTTCTCTGCGAGGTCGACCACATCGTAGACGTGGATGCCAGTCTTGAACCAAAGGAGTCGCTCAGTCCCGAGATCGATGTCTTCGCTCGTGCAGTCCAATTCTTCGGACACCGCTAACAGCAGATTATCGACGTCGGCTTGGCGGATCTTGGCGAGTTTCTCATCGAGATATTCAGGCGTCCAGAAGCCAACGATCTCCAGAATCGCCCGCCGGCCATCAGGATGTTCGAGCGCGAAGTCCGGCAACAGCACCTCCGCTCCCAGATCGATCACGTCATCCTCGCGGACCAGTTCCCACTCCGTGTTCGCCCGGTCCCACTTGTCGGCGAGCGTTCGTTCGAGGTCGCTGTCGAACTGGCTGCCACCGCTGTAGTGTGTTTGGAGTCCCGTCGTCTGACCGAGCGTCAGTTCTCGTGTTTCGTTGGCTGACTCGTCGGTGAGAATTTTCCCAACGAGCTCCCACCGCTCGCAGTGGGGCAGCGCGGGTAGAAAATTCGCCATCCGGATGCCGTACTTGCGCGACTGCCGGAACAATGACGCCGGGCCATCCAAAATCGCCTCGTATCCGACCGCACGGTCCGTGCTCGACACACGCTCGCCGTGCTCGTCGATCGGATATACTGACGGCTGAATATTCTTAAGGAACGAACCCGTTGGACCGGTATGACCGCTGGCGAAAACGTATCTCCCGAA
>NZ_JBNTJU010000098.1:0-1074 GCF_051195015.1 Halococcus sp. AFM35 | reverse complement strand
TATACTGACGGCTGAATATTCTTAAGGAACGAACCCGTTGGACCGGTATGACCGCTGGCGAAAACGTATCTCCCGAAGACCTCCGCCAGGTATTGGCGGAGGTCGAAGACAAGAAGCCCACACAGCGGCTCATGGTCGCAATCAACTATCTCGAAGACGACGATCTCACCCAGAAAGAAGCAGCCGAGCGATACGGGTACACCGGCGGATGGCTCTCGCAATGGCTCACACGTCTCGAACGGCTCGAAACTGAGCCGTTCGAGGACGTCGTCTACGACGAACCTCGATCCGGTCGTCCCTCTGAACTCTCCAACCAAGAGCACGAGCGGTTCGTGGAAGTCCTCCACGAACCGCCCGAGGAAGCCGATATCGACGCGCGTGCGTGGACGGTTCCACTCGCACAACACTACCTCAAAGAACGGTTTGGGGTGGAATACTGTGACCGTCACGTCCGGCGATTGATGACCGAGGCCGGGCTGTCGCGCCAGACAGCCCGGCCACAGTACGTCAAGGCTGACGAACGTGCTCAAGAAGCGTGGCAAGAAGGGTTCAAAAAAAGTCATCCGATCTGGATGACGACTACACAGTCGTAACGATTGACCAGAATCGCCAGGAGCTGGCGAATCTCGTGTATGCGTGGTTTCCAGAAGGAGAGCGCCCGACACTGCCGGTGTCGGGCGCGTGGGAGAGTCTGAAATTGCTGGGTGGCGTCACCGACGACGGCGAGACGTTCTTTCTCCCGTGCGAGGACAACTACACCAGCGACCTCACGATTCGGCTGCTGGATGCGCTCCAGACCAGGTTCGGCGAGAAACTCTGTGTGGTGCTGGACAACGCGTCATATTTCACGGCGAATAAAGTGCAAGACTTCGCCGAAGACACGCCGCTCGAACTGTGTTACCTGCCGCGGGGTTCACCGGAGCTGAACCCCACGGAGGAGTGCTGGCATCGACTCAGCCAACGTCTCGGAAACCAACTCTTCGAGGAACTCGACGTTCTTCGAGACGCTGCTCTCGCTGCACTCGATTCTATCGAACCACCGAATCTCTTCACGTATTTGTGTCCGTGAGTATA
>NZ_JBNTJU010000097.1:0-1093 GCF_051195015.1 Halococcus sp. AFM35 | reverse complement strand
GCCGAGACGGAGAATCTTGAGCTCTCGTATGAACTGGAGCCGGGAGAGGTTGACTCGACGATGGAAACACTCGTCGAGCATACCGCGTGGCTCGTTGAGCGGTTTGCCGACGACGAGGAATATGCTGAACGTGTGAGTTTTGCTCATCTTCAGCAGGTCCTTGACGAGCAGTGCTATCGCATTGGCGAACTCGAAAACGACGAGTTGGATTCTGAGGAGGATACTGACGATGATGACCATCCCGGTGACCCGCCGTCACCGGGATGGGAACCAATCAGGAACTTCACGTCTCCTGAAGACGAGACAGACACGGCCAGTGGTGAGCCATCTCCGCCAGGGGAGACTGACCCCGATCAAGATCGCGTCGGGCTGAAACAGCCCGACGAGATCAGTAGCGACTCGATGCAAAATCCACACGACATAGATGCGACGTACCGCCGGAAGGGAAGTGAGTCCCACTGCGGATACAAAGCGAACTTGGCTGAAACCTGTGACGGCGACAATCCGTTCCGGCTCATTACGACCGTTCGGATAGATACCAACAACACGGACGATAGTGACCTTCTAGCGGAAGATGTAGCAGAGTTACCCGCCGAGACAGGGTTGACAGATCTTCTGGTGGACGGTGGCTACACGCACAAAGAAGTAGAGTCGTGCTGCGATGATCATGGGATCACGCAGCACTTTACTGGGCTGACTGGCCAGCCGCCTTCTGAAGAGAAGTTGTCGCTTGCGGACGCAGAGTGGGACGGACACAGAATGGTTGCGTGTCCTGCGGGACACGAACCATTCGAGCAGCGGTACATGGAGAGTGGCCGGATCTCGGGCCGAATGGACAGCGAGTTCTGTGAGGGCTGTCCACTCAAGGAGAACTGCTTCGTGAAGGAGAAACAGCAGTTCTACAGCTATGGTTTCTACGAGCGGAGGGTAGAACTCGCCCACCGTCGGAAGCGGATGGACGATCCAGCCGAGGAAGAGTTTCTGAATCTACGCGCCGGTGCTGAGTCATTGGTCAATGAGGTGTATCATCAAGATGGGGAGAAAACACGGTTCACCGGGACGATTAAGGTGAAGAACGCGTCGATAGCGAAAG
>NZ_JBNTJU010000096.1:0-1130 GCF_051195015.1 Halococcus sp. AFM35 | reverse complement strand
ATAGTGACTAAGATAAGTATTGCAAACGAGAATCGAGAAATGCATCGATCCAAGATCGAGCGAAACTCACTCGATTGGTAAGCTGATCGAATAAGTCGGTGACGAGAGCGCGGAATTCCTCCGCGCTCTCGACGATCATCGGTGAGGCTGCCCACTTGAGGCTCTTCCAGACCTGCTCGATTGGATTGAGATCCGGTGAGGCAGTAGGTAAGAAGATGAGATCGATCCCGAGTTGATGCGCCCGCCTGCGCGTGTACTCGCACGTGTGCGAGAAGTGGTTGTCTAAGACGAGCAGAATCCGCTGCGTCGGATTCTGCTCGCGGATCCGTTCGAGACATTCGCAGATCCGCTCTTTCGTCTGATCTTCTGGGAAGCTAACCACGCTCTCTCCATTGAGAGCGTAGAACCCGACCGCTGGTTCGAAAATCTTCACCAGCGGTCGTTCGAGATGAGGATCATCGACGTACCACAGCCGCTGAGAATTGTCGAACGGCTGCGGATGAGTAGCGTCAAAGAATCCGAGGACAGTGCCACCATCCGTGCACACATCGTCGTCAACGACCCAGCCTTCCTCGGCATCGCCGTCTCGTTTGTTGTGTGGCTCGTCGGTGTCGTCGTTGTCGAGCGCGTCGCCGACGCGCTCGTCAACGATCTCTTCTGCATCATCCGGGCGCGAAGGCCGCTCTGTGCGAGGAATAGCTCTCGATAGCCCGAGCTTTCTGAGGAATTTCCCGAGGTAGACTGGATGGTACTCGACGTCGAATTCTTCGTTGAGGAGGCGCTGTATTTCCTGAGACGTCCACGGTTGGCCGTCTCGTAGCTGTTCGAGGAGCTGTGCTTGTTCGGTTTCACCGAGCTTCGGGGGCCTGCCGGCCCCGAAGTTCGGGGTCAGGAGCCCAAGTCCGCCTTTGTTCCACCGGCGTGCCCAACGACTGCCCGTGGAGGCAGACTTGCCAACATCATCGGCGGCGTCTTCGAGCGTTGCTCCTTTGTAGAGCCTCTTGATGAAAGTCAGCCGCTGGCTGACTTTCTCTTCATCCGTCTCAGCCAACAGCCGATCAAGATCTTCTTCGGTCAGATGCCGAACAATCCCTTTTCGACGATCGCTACTCATTGTGTCACCGTCTCAC
>NZ_JBNTJU010000095.1:0-1289 GCF_051195015.1 Halococcus sp. AFM35 | reverse complement strand
ACTCAGCTTTGCACGTTCAGAGATACCACCCTTTTGAACCGTCTGAGCCGTCCGAGTGAAGGAAGAGATGCTCTATTTCTTCCATCAATTCGTCAAGAGCCTGTTTTGGATGGTCTCGCACCCACGAAAACAGGTTATACACAGCTTCCTTCAGAGCGTATTCCAGCTGGACTTGGATCGACGACGCTTTCGAGCACTGCGTTCCCGAGGCGCTCGATTCAGGACCAAGCCGCAGCAGACTGTAGGCCAGCATCTGGAGGTGCCAGTGCCGACTGGCACCTCCTTCATCCCGTACCTCGCAGTCTCCAAAGCCCAGATCCTGCTTCGAATCCTCGAAGAACACCTCTACCGGCCATCTGAATGAGTACGACCGGATCAAATGCTCAGACGGTGCGCCGATCTTGTTCGAGGCGAAATACCTTACCGGATTCTCGTCGTCCTCCTCCTCTGTGACTTTCTCCGCGATGAGGAGTCGTACCTCGCCCAATTCCGAGACAGACCGCTTCTGTGTCCAGATTTTGTAGGTTTCATCGTCGATCTCTCGCTCAACCGTGTCGATGCGCTCTGCCAGCGCATCGACGCGGATCTCCTCGCCACCGTAGGTCACTTGCCGATTGCTGCGAAGCGGGCCGATCCAGTCCTTGTCGTATGATTCGATGTGGTCGATGAGATTCGAATCGTGAGTGAACCACGAATCCATGAGGTAGGTGTCCGCCGGGACACCTACCTCGTCTTCGAGTTCCGTGATGATCTCTCTGGCAAGATCGTACTTCGTGCGGTCGTCGTCATCATCGTAGAGCCGGAAGGCGAGCGGGTAGGCGGTCTTTTCGTCAGCGTAGAAGGCGTAGACGAGATTCTGTCCCCAAACAGTCTCGCCTTCGGCGTGATCGTAGAATCTGCCGACACCGGGAAGTTCCTTCCCGGTTTTGTGGTTCACCGAGTCATCGAGGATGATGTAGCCATCCTGTGACCAGCGTGTTTCACCGTGTTTCTGCAACTCTTCGAGGCGTTCGTGGTTTACCTGATCCTCGTCCCAATCGTACTCGGTGAGGAACTTGTTGACTGCTCGTTTGCCCTGTGCGGGAATGACCTCGCGTGCGATCCCAGCCACGGTCTTGTTGCTGGCGGCAACAAGACCTGTGGTGTAGGTTTTCGCGTGATGCTGTTGCTCGGGCGACAGTGACTCGAACTCGTCGATTGGCTCCGTACACGACAGAAGATCTGTGATTGGCAGCATCGTCCGCTACCCTCGCCTACAACGCGGCGCTACTTAACGTGCAAAGCTGAGT
>NZ_JBNTJU010000094.1:0-1364 GCF_051195015.1 Halococcus sp. AFM35 | reverse complement strand
AGTGCCTCGGGCGAGACCTTCGAGACGCGCGACCCCACGACGGGTGAGGTGCTCGCCGAAGCACAGGCAGGAAACAGCGACGACATCGACCGCGCGGTCGAGGCGGCGTGGGACGCCTACGAGAGCGAGTGGGCCAACACCGACGCGACCGAGCGCCAGCGCCTGCTCGGAGAGGTCGCCGACCGCATCGAAGCGAACCGAAGCGAGATAGCGAAAATCGAGACGCTCGACAACGGCAAACCCATCCGCGAGGCACACGCCGACGTCGCACTGGTCGCCGACCAGTTCCGGTACTTCGCCGGTGCGGCCCGCACCCACGGCGGCGAGACAGTACCATCGGGAAGCGGCAAGTCGATTCAGACGATTCGGGAACCGTATGGGGTAATCGGCGCGGTCGTGCCGTGGAACTTCCCACTATTGATCGCCTCCTGGAAGCTCGCGCCGGCGCTCGCGGCGGGGAACACGGTAGTGCTCAAACCCGCCGAACAGACCCCGCTGTCGGTGCTCAAAGTCATGGAGGAAATCGACGACGTGCTGCCCGATGGTGTTGTAAATGTGGTGACGGGCTACGGCGAGGAGGCGGGTGCGCCGCTCACCGAACACGAGGACATCCGCAAAGTTTCGTTCACGGGTTCGACTGCGGTCGGTAAGCAGGTGATGAAGGCCGCCGCCGAGAGCGTCACGGACGTGACGCTCGAACTCGGCGGGAAGAGCCCAGTAGTGGTGTTCCCCGACGCGGACATCGAGCATGCGGTGCGGGTGATGATGTTCGCGATGTTCTATAATACCGGTGAGTGCTGTACCGCGGGCACGAGGCTGTTCGTCCACGAGGATATTTATGAAGAGTTCATGGACGCCTTCGTCGAGAGCGCGCAAGGTCTCCAGATGGGCGACCCGCTCGATTCGGACACGCGACTCGGGCCCAAGGTTTCGGAAGAACAGGTCGAGCGCACCCTGTCGTACATCGAGCAGGCCAAAGAGGACGGTGCGCGCATCGTCACCGGCGGCGGTCAGCCCGAGAGCGAGGCGCTCGCCGACGGCTGTTTCGTGGTTCCCACCGTCATCGACGACATCGACCACGACTCGAAACCTGTCCAGGAGGAGATCTTCGGGCCAGTCGAAGAGGTGTTCGCGTGGTCGGACTACGACGAGATGATAGCACAGGCCAACGACGTCGATTACGGTCTCGCAGCGGGCGTCATCACGAACGACCTCTCGCAGGCAAATCGGGCGGCACGGGACATCGAGGCGGGGAACATCTGGGTCAACCATTACACCGACTTCCCGGCGGGCCAGCCCTTCGGCGGCTACAAACAGTCAGGTATCGGCCGCGAGCAGGCCGAGGAGACCCTCGACCACTACTC
>NZ_JBNTJU010000093.1:0-1379 GCF_051195015.1 Halococcus sp. AFM35 | reverse complement strand
AGCTAAGAGTAAAACCGCATGACTGCGGCTGGAAGCGAAGTCGGTTCATGAACGGAGTGAGGAGGAGTTCGGTGTGACTCCAGAACCCTCCTCGGATCGGATTGAACGGCGGCTCACTACGCTCTTTCCATCGAGTGCTCTCGAAGACCACGCCGAGAGCCTCGGCGTGGTCGAACGCGACGGCAAGTTCCAGGTTCCAGCGATGGTCTGGGCGCTCGTGTTCGGCTTCGCCACCGGCGAGAGCCGAACACTCGCTGCGTTTCGTCGCTCCTACAACGCTACTGCTGACAAAACCCTCTCGCCCGGCGGTTTCTACCAGCGGTTGACACCGCTGTTCGCCGCGTATCTCAGCGACCTCGTCGAGTTCGCGCTCGACGAGGTCGCCGTCCCGCACACTATGAGCGACGAGTTCGACCAATTCAGAGACGTGATGATCGCCGATGCAACCGTTCTGCGATTGCACCGGTTTCTCCGCGAGCAGTACCAAGGACGGCGCGAGGAGCAGGCTGGAGCGAAGCTCCACCTGCTCCACAACGTCACTGACCGAACCATCGAAAAAATCAGCGTCACCGGCGAACGTCCTCACGACAGCACCGAGTTCGAGACCGGGTCGTGGCTCCGTGGACGGTTGCTGATTCTCGATCTGGCGTACTTCAAGTTCCGCCGCTTCGCGCTGATCGACGAGAACGGCGGCTACTTCGTAAGCCGTCTCAAGACCAACACGAAACCGGAGATCGTCGCAGAACTGCGGGAATGGCGCGGCCGCGCCATTCCGCTTGAAGGCGAGGAGGTTTTCGAGGTTGCGGAGGACCTCCATCGCAAATACGTCGACGTGGAGGTCGAAGTGGCGTTCAGACGCGGGCTGTACGAAGGCACGCGGTCATGGGACACGAAGCGGTTCCGCGTCGTCGGCGTCCGCAACGAGGACGCCGACGACTACCACTTCTACATCACGAATCTCCCGAGAAAGTGGTTCCTACCGGCGGATATAGCGACGATCTACCGCTGTCGGTGGGCGGTAGAGTTGCTGTTTCGCGAGCTGAAGACGCTGTACGACCTCGACGAGTTCGACACGAGCAACCCTGCGGTAGTGGAGATTTTGCTGTATGCGGCGGTGCTGACGCTGTTGGTGAGCCGCGAGCTGCTTGAGCTGGTGATCGAACACGCGGACGATGAGGCGGTGTTCCCACCGGAACGCTGGGCGGCGACCTTCCGGTCGCACGCCCAGCGGATCCTCAAGCGACTCAGCGACTACCTCGGTTACTCGCCACCGCCGCTGTTAGACCGAATGGCAGCCGACGCCCAGAAGATCCATCAACAGCGTCCAGTCCTACAGGAGCAGTTCGCTACTGTCGCTCAACCAACCGCTGGAGTTAGCT
>NZ_JBNTJU010000092.1:0-1395 GCF_051195015.1 Halococcus sp. AFM35 | reverse complement strand
CATCCGTGTTCGGTTAAGGAGTGAAACACGTAGACAGCGCTGGCGTGATGGGCTTATCGTCAGAAACCGCGTAGAGAGAGGTTGTGATACCCGAACTCTCTCCAACACTCATACGACGCCGATTGACTTCCCTCTTTCCCGCAGACCTCATCGAAGGCATCGCGCGCGAGCGCGATGCTGTCCAACGTCACCGAAAAATCGACATTACGATGCTCGTCTGGTCGCTCATCTTGGGCTTCGCCGTGGACGGCGAAACCCGCTCTATCGCCGCGTTTCAACGCGCCTACCAGACCGCCACCAACCAGACCGTGTACCGATCCAGCTTCTACGACCGATTTACGCCGGAACTTGGCGATCTCCTAAGCGACCTCCTCGCGCACGCGCTCGAGGAGGTCGCAGCTCCTCACACTATCGCGCCCCAACTCACCCAGTTCCGCGACACGATGATCGCCGATGCAACCATCTTCAGGTTGCATCGGTTCCTTTCTGCGTTTCCAGCGACTCATGACGACCGATCTGGTGCCAAACTCCACCTCGTCTACAACGTCACGAAGCAGACGCTTGCACAGTTCAAACTCACTGGCGAACAAACCCACGAGAGCAGCCAGTTCCCGGTACGGAACTGGCTGCGTGGCCGGCTGTTCCTGTTCGATCTCGGCTTCTACGGCTACCGCCGCTTCGCGTTGATCGACGAGAACGACGGCTACTTCGTGAGTCGGCTGAAGACGAATGCGAATCCGTTGATCGTAGGCGAGCGGCGGAAATGTCGCGGGCGCGCCATTTCCTTGACTGGGAGCCGCCTTCGAGACCATCTCGCGAAGCTCAAGCGGAAGCATATCGATGTGACTGGCGAATTCGGGTTCAAGCGACGGCAGTACGGTGAGAACCAATCAGCTGCCACCAGAGAATTCCGCGTCGTCGGTGTCCGCAACGAGGACACCGACGACTACCACCTCTACGTGACGAACCTTCCGGATGAGTTCACACCGGAGCAAGTAGCTGCGCTATACAGTCTGCGGTGGAAGGTTGAGTTGCTGTTCCGCGAGCTGAAGTCGCGGTACGGTCTGGAGAAGTTCGAGACGGGAAACAAAGCGATTGCAGAGTTGCTCGTGGTGGCGGCTCTGCTGACGCTGCTGGTCAGCAGAGCCTTATTGGCAGTGTTTCAGGAGCTCGATCCTGGCGTGGAGTATCCAGAAGAACGCTGGGCGACGACCTTTCGGTCGGTCGCCCAGCCAGTGCTTGGTGATCTCGGCGTTGCTTTGGGCCATCCACCACCGAATCTTCCTGAACTGGTGCGTTGTGAGGCACGCCAACCAGAGAGATCACGCCTTACCCTGAACAAACGAGTGGCTTACGCCTTCAACGCGGAGGTGAGGCCTTAACCGAACACGGATG
>NZ_JBNTJU010000091.1:0-1401 GCF_051195015.1 Halococcus sp. AFM35 | reverse complement strand
CATCCGTCTTTAGCTAAACGGCAAACCGCATGATCACGGCTGGAAACGAAGTCGGTTCATGAACGGAGTGAGGAGGAGTTCGGTGTGACCGACGAACCCTCCTCGGGCCGAATTGAACAGCGGCTCACTACGCTCTTTCCATCGACGGCTCTCGAAGACCACGCCGAGGACCTTGGCGTGGTCGAACGCGACAGCAAGTTCCAGGTACCAGCGATGGTCTGGGCGCTCGTGTTCGGCTTCGCCGCAGGCGAGAGCCGAACACTCGCCGCCTTCCGTCGCGCTTACAACGCTACTGCCGACAAGACGCTCTCTCCTGGCGGTTTCTATCAGCGATTGACGCCGCTGTTTGCCGCGTACCTCCGCAACCTCGTCGAGTTCGCGCTCGACGAGGTTGCTGTCCCGCACACTGTCAGTGACGAGTTCGACCAATTCAGGGACGTAATGATTGCCGATGCAACCGTTCTACGATTGCATCGGTTTCTGCGCGAGGAGTACCAAGGTCTCCGTGAGGAGCAGGCTGGAGCGAAGCTCCACCTGCTCCACAACGTCACCGACCGAACCATCGAGAAACTCTCCATCACCGGCGAACGTCCCCACGACAGCACCGAATTCAAGACAGGATCGTGGCTGAAAGGACGGTTGCTGATCCTCGATTTGGCGTATTTCAAGTTCCGCCGCTTCGCGCGGATCGACGAGAACGGCGGTTACTTCGTGAGCCGTCTCAAGCGCAATACGAAGCCGGAGATCGTCGCAGAACTGCGGGAATGGCGCGGACGCGCCATTCCGCTGGAAGGTGAGGAGGTCTTCGAGATCGCAGAGGATCTCCAGCGAAAGTACGTCGACGTGGAGGTCGAAGTGGCGTTCAGACGCGGACCGTACGAAGGTACGCGCTCGTGGGATACGAAGCGGTTCCGCGTCGTCGGCGTCCGCAACGAGGACGCCGACGACTACCACTTCTACATCACGAATCTGCCGAGAAAGTGGTTGTTGCCAGCGGATATAGCGACGATATACCGTTGCAGGTGGGCGGTGGAATTGCTGTTTCGTGAGCTGAAGACGCTGTACGAACTCGACGAGTTCGATACGACCAACCCTGCGGTAGTGGAGATTCTGCTGTATGCGGCGGTGCTGACGCTGTTGGTGAGCCGTGAGTTGCTGGAGCTGGTGATCGAGCACGCGGACGATGAGGCAGTGTTCCCACCGGAACGCTGGGCGGCGACCTTCCGGTCGCACGCCCAGCGGATCCTCAAGCGACTCAGCGACTACCTCGGCTACTCGCCACCGCCGCTGTTAGAGCGGATGGTAGCCGACGCACAGAAGATCCATCAAGAGCGCCCAGTCCTACAAGAACGGTTCGCTACCGCCACTCAACCAACTGCTGGAGTTAGCTAAAGACGAATG
>NZ_JBNTJU010000090.1:0-1408 GCF_051195015.1 Halococcus sp. AFM35 | reverse complement strand
GAACCGGCGGCGAATGGTATTTCGTGCCATTGGTTGTTTTGGGTACATACCACGTCCTTTAGGGCGTGGTAGCTGATTTGAATGAGTGCAGGCCAATCTCGCCGAGCGAGACCGGCTTCTCGCTACTGAAGGATGACGACGGTGAGAAGCTCTGCTCGCGGAACTGGCCGTGCCAGCTCCGCGAGTTCACCCGCAAGTGCATCGTCCATAATCTGTCACAGGCGGCGAGTTAGCGCTCGCCGCCTGCTCCCTTTCTCCAGCGTATTGGTCAAAGGCATCGCCGTCGTCACAGAGAAGAATTCGAAATGAGATTTTCCTGATTGTTCGTTGAACGTCATCGGCAACAGTTACTGCATCTTCTGACAGAAGGATCGTGCGTCTCAGGCTGTCAATCGGTGAGTTACTGACCCTGAGGCGTTCACGGCGTGGTACGGGCATCGGGGCAACGGGAACCAGAAAGCGAACCCGCCAGGCTACCGCAAATACCACGACGAGCATCCACGCTCGACGGTCACGTTCAAGCAGGCTGGATTCAAGCATGACGCCGCGAACAACCGGATTCGACTTTCGAAGGGAAAGAACCTCAAAGACGGCTGGGGCGACTTCATCCTTTGTGAGTACGATGTTATCGGTCCCCGAGATACGACCGTCGAGAACGTCCAGCAGGTGCGCGCCGTGTACGAACACGGCGTATGGCGCTTGCATATCGTGTGCAAAGTCCCGGTCGAAGTCGCCGAATCACCCGGCGACCGAACGGCGGGCGTGGACCTCGGGATCTGCAACGTCGCCGCCGTCAGCTTTGGCGACGAATCGTTGCTCTATCCCGGTGGGTCGCTCAAAGAGGACGACTACTACCTCGGCAAAAAGCGCGCCGAAACGGACGATTCGTTCTCCCGTGAAGCTCGACGATTGGACCAGAAGCGCACCGACCGCCGCACGCACTTCTTCCATGCGCTCTCGAAAGAGATTGTGGCGAAGTGCGCCGAACGTGGCGTTGGAACGGTGTTCGTTGGCGACCTCGGCGGCATCCGTGACGGCGACGACGGCCCGAAAAATTGGGGTCGGCACGGGAATCTCGACCTCCACGGGTGGGCGTTCGACCGCTTCACGAAGATGCTCACGTACAAAGCGGAGATGCAGGGTATCGCCGTCGAAACCGTCTCTGAACGGAACACGTCGAAAACCTGCTCCGTATGCGAAACGAAAGCGGACAGCCAGCGCGTCGAGCGTGGCTTGTACGTCTGCGAGGAGTGCGGGACCGTGGCGAATGCCGACACGAACGGCGCGGAGAACATCAGGCAGAAAAGTACCTCTGAGTCCTCTCACGAGGATATACTCACGGACACAAATACGTGAAGAGATTCGGTGGTTCGATAGAATCGAGTGCAGCGAGAGCAGCGTCTCGAAG
>NZ_JBNTJU010000089.1:0-1420 GCF_051195015.1 Halococcus sp. AFM35 | reverse complement strand
CTGATGTGTATCGTCTACAACATCAAACGAGCAGTGAAACAGTGAATTCCATCGCCTTATGGCGATTCAACAGAGCCGGCCTTTCCCCATTTTGATGCTTATCGGTGCTCTGTCCTTGTTCACTCTTGGCGTTTCTCGTCTTCGCAACCCGGAATTGGTCAGTGGAAGTTCGACAGAAGAGGAATTTCGGTTGGTACCTATGCTCATAATCGCAGGCGGGCTATTCGGTATTGGTATGCTGATGTACATGATTGTAGCATGATTGGCTGGTCTAGATTTCACCCGCCCCTGCCAGAAAATACTTGATTTCCGACAGAGTCAGCGCCGTAGCTAGACGACTCTATCTCGTCGGTAGTGTAATTACGAAAGGCCTCCCATTTGGGATATGGATCAAAGCTGGTTTTCAATCTTCAGTGCTGTATCCATCGGTAATCACAGGTTTCGTGACCTGATTAATCAAGATCGGCTCAATGGCCTTGCTGCTATAGTTATTGGAATGAGTCAGTTGCCGATGGCGTTCATGTTTGCTGACGCGACGAGGTTCGATATTTCACTTTGGGTTATCGGAGTCAGTGGTATGTTGCTTATCGCTATCGGTGTCAACGTATTTCGTGGTATGGAAGCGTTTGAGATTGCTTGGAGTGAAAGCAAGCGGGTCAGTTGGTTGGATACGATCATAAGATGTATGTTCGCCGTTAGGCGGTGGTGCAGAACAGTTCTCATAGCGTGATGGTTGGACTGGCGATATCGTTGTCCCGTTCGTGATTTGTGAGGGCAACCGCAAGCCGCAGACACAGCACCAAGAAGACGTGAGATTCGACTCTGACTCGGCCTCGGACCCGAGGGGTCCCGAGGCCGAGATCCTTACAGACACCAATCGCTGTCTCGATCCGTGACCGCCTCCGGTAGGCCTCATCTAACCGCTCCTCCGAAACCGCGATCGTGTCCTCAACACGATATTCGATATCGAGCGGTTCATCGGTGTTGCGTTGGTTATACGGGACAACCGGCACGACCCCCTGCTCCAGCAGGCGGTCGTGCCAATCGAGCATATCGAATTCGGCATCACCCAGCAGCCAGATCGGTTTCTCGACGGCGAGCGCGTCAGTCGTGACGCGCGTCGCCGTCTCCTGATCGACCTTCTTCGCCGGTGTGAACGTGGCTGCGACCGGAATATTATCAGCAGCGGTCACCAGACAGCAGCCGTACCCGTAGTAGAAGTCATCTTCAGCGTGATCGTAGTTCCACTCAGCGCCATCATCCTGCTGATCGGCGGGGATGTCGGTACCATCGATCCGATAGAGCTTGCCGAGCGGTACCTGCTCGGCAAGCTCGTGAACCAGCGTGATGAACACGTCCTCGGCAACGAGCGCGAAGTCAGTGATGAAGCGATCAAGCGTCCGCCGTCCCGGCGGACGCG
>NZ_JBNTJU010000088.1:0-1439 GCF_051195015.1 Halococcus sp. AFM35 | reverse complement strand
CAATTCCCGATTCGAGTATATAAAACGCCCCGCTCATCCGCTTGCTGACCGTTCGTGCTGATGATATGGAACCCTCACCTGATCGCGTCGTCGATCGGTTCACCGAACTGTTTGATGTCGTCGGCAGCGAGGAAATCGCTGCCGACCATCGCGTCGGTCTTCATTCTGACCGCCATGATTTCGAAGAACACGCCAAGATAGGCGCGTTCTTGGGGATACATGACCCGAAAACCCTCGACGATCTCGACCAACAAACCGACGTTCGTGCGGGCCTCGAATCAATCAGCCAAGGTCACTTTTCTCGGCTCACCAACCGAAGACCGTGGGAAGCGTTCGCCGATCTGGCGAACGCTATCCTCCAGCGTCCGGAGTTCTACCATGCCTCCGGCGATGTCCGCCTCCAACTGGAGGACATTTCCGACCGCTGGATCGTTGGCTTCGACAAGACCAACCTCCCGCTTCGGACCTCCATGCTCGTGGAGATCGACGATGATCTCCACGAGCTGCGACCTGAACACGGCGGTCTCAGACTCCATTCCGCCGCTCGATTGAGTCCCTCCAGTTCACATCCTATCGGAACTGTCGTTACTGACCCGAACACGCACGAAACCAACTGCTTCGAAGATCTGCTCGATCAAGTCGAGGTCCACGAGGACCTCGACGATCTTATCGCCGTCTTCGACATGGGATACGTCGACTACGATCGATTTTGTAGTCTGAATCGGTGGGACATTGATTTCGTGACGCCGCTGAGGACGAATGCTCAGTTCACCGCCGAAGAAACGCTCTGCGAGAGAGACTTCGAGAAGACCGAAGACAGAGACATCACTCACATCACCGACGAACTGGGTGAGTTGGCCTCGACTGGAGTGGAGTTCCGTCGCGTCACCGTCAGAATCGCTGACGGTGACGCGGATGGCGGCGAGCGGGTCAATACGTATCTCACGACACTACCGCCAGAATCCTACGATCCACTCGACGTGGCGGTGATTTACGCTGTGAGGTGGCTGATTGAAATTATGTTTCGCAAGCTCAAACAGTATTTTAATGTTCAAGAGTTCCATAGCAAAACGTTGAACGGAGCGCTGGTTGAGCTGTTCTGCGCGTTGATCGCGTACGTGTTGGCTGATTACTACCACCGGACGTACCGCATCCGTGGTACGGTCGTGGATACGATCAAAATCATCCGCAACTTCTGGGACAAGCCACGCGGTGAGATCGGCTAACCGCGGGTTCTTCCCGACCGAGCGCCGCCGCCTCCAGCGGCGGCACTCTTCTTCGTCCCGAAATCAGCGTGCGTTCGGTCACATCCAGCGAATGTGACCGAGTACCGGAGATTGAGCTACCGGTGACGTCTCTGTTTTGGCAGCTGATCGTTATGAACAAACTCGTTCACAATCGACTCGCACAGGGCGATTTAAATAGCCGAATCGGGAATT
>NZ_JBNTJU010000087.1:0-1456 GCF_051195015.1 Halococcus sp. AFM35 | reverse complement strand
TTAGCTGACTCGATGGGAAATTCTGCTATCCCATGAGAGCGTGAAACAAGATATGGGACGCAAGAGACCGATGCGTCTTTCGTGCCATCGAGCACGTTTAGCTGACTGGTCCGAGTGCGTAGGAAGCCGAGTCTTGGGCATTACAGCCTGGCTGCCGCTTCCGGCGGCAGCCGGGAAAGCCCGAATAGGTGAATCTCTGTTTCACGCACAGGCGTCCCGGAGTGATAACCCATGTATCTTGGAATAGACATCCACAAGCGGTACGCACAGGTGGCAGTAATGGATGAAGCTGGTGAGATTGTTGAAGAGGTTCGCGTCGAGAACGCGAACCTCGATGAACTCGCCCAGCGCTACGCTGGAGCCGAAGCCGCGATCGAGGCTACCAGTAACTACTACCACATCCACGATACGCTGTCGGAACATCTGGATGTGACTGTTGCCCATCCTAGTAAACTGACGTTGATCGCTAACACGGACAAGAAGACCGATCGCGTTGATGCCAAGGAGTTGGCACGGATGGTTCGGTTAGGTTCAGTGCCAGAGAGCTACGTCCCAACCGACGAGATCAGGGAAGCCCGCGCACTCGTGCGCGGGCGACAGAAGTTGGTCGAGACCCGCACCGAGTACGCAAACAAGATCCATGGGCTGCTGTCCGATCAAGGAATCACACGCGAGATGAAACCGCTGAGTGTGTCGGGACGAGAGTCCCTACGGGACCTCTCGCTCCCGACGCCCTGGGACACGTTGTTAGCGTCGTACCTGGAGATGATCGAGACGCTCACCGAGGAGATCGAACGGCTCGAAGCTGCTATCGAAGAACGCGCTGGGTCTCTGGCAGAGACCCAGCTGCTGATGACGATTCCCGGTGTGAGCTACTACTCAGCGCTGATGATCTATGCGGAGGTGGGCGAGATAGACCGGTTTGACCGGGACAAAGAAGTGGTGAGTTACGCTGGGTTGAATCCGGTGATCCGCGAGTCAGGCGACTCGCGGATCGAGGGCGGGATATCGAAGCGGGGCTCACGGCAGTTACGATGGATCCTTGTTCAGTGTGCACGGACAGCCGTCCATACATGCGATGACGAGTATCTGAGCCGGTTCTATGATCGGTTAGCGGGAAAGAAGGGCTCGCAGAAGGCAATCGTCGCAACCGCTCGCAAGCTGCTGGTGTCTATCTACCATATGCTTGACCGAGAGGAGGTGTATGACCCGCCAGGAGTAACTGCGTGAGCGACGCCTGAGCGGCGTCGCTCACTGACGGGAGCACTGCGGTCGGTGAGCGACTGGTGAATGGACTGAGATCACAGACAGCACCGCACAGCACCGACCGCGTGAGGATAGACAGCACCGCATCCCGGCGGTTTTCCGCATCAAGCGCATCAGCAAGCAGTTCCCCGCAACAACTATACTGACAGCGGTGGTTTACTTAGCCAGCAGAATTTCCATAGGTAAAGAC
>NZ_JBNTJU010000086.1:0-1473 GCF_051195015.1 Halococcus sp. AFM35 | reverse complement strand
CTGTTGCGTTTCGACTATTTAAAACCGGCGTGAGCCGGTAGTGACGACCTGATGTCTGTGGTTTCCAAGTCAGCAGGTAGGCCGTCATCAGATGCAACGGATGCCAACAACATCAATTCTGTTGAAACTGTCGCCGATGAGTTGTACTCGCTGCTCGCCGAAGGCGACAGCGAGTCCATTGCTGAGGAGTTCGATATCGGCATCCACAACGAGACACACGACTTCGACAACCACCTCAAAGTCGCTATTCGTGAAGGACTTGATCCATCCAGTTCTCTCGGCGAACTCGCCGATAAGACCGCCGTTGATGACTCTCTTGAGAAGATGCCTAAGTCACGGTTCTCCGAACTCACGAACGACCGCGACTACCGCGCGGTCGTTCGACTCCTCTTTGCGGTACTCCACACGCCACAGCTGTATCATCAGCGTGCTGTTCAGCGAAAACGCCTGGAGTGGCTTACACGAGGTGTTGTTGCCGTCGACGCAACAAATCTTGAACTCACACGCTCAGTTGTCGTTTCCGACGAGTTCGTCGGAGACGACGAGCACGTCTATGAAATCGACACAGACGACAGTGGACTCGAACTTCATTGTGCCGCACGCGTAGACGGTAAACACAAGCATCCGCTCGGGGCAACCGTCACAGAGGGTGAAACCCACGAAAGTCCGCAATTCGACCACCTCAGCGACGACGTCGAGGTCTTCGCAGACCTCGACTCGGTCATCTGGGTCTTTGACCGCGGATATACGCGCTATCGCCGGTTTTGTGAGATCAAGCACAGTAACGACGACTTCGTCACACTGCTGCAGTCAAACGCCCGTCTCGACGTTCTGGAGCGCGTCCAGAACGTCGAGGTCACTGACGAGGACGGAACGAGACAGATTCGTGACGAACGAATCGAACTGGCCGAGACCGGTGAACAGTTTCGTCGTATCGTCTTGGAAACACCAGATGGAGAAGAGATTCAGTACCTGACGACGCTGGCGTCGTCAGCGTACGATCCCATCGACGTGATCAGTATCTACACGCTTCGGACAATGATTGAGATTTTGTTTCGTGAGCTAAAGCAGTACCTGAACATTGAGAACTTTCACTCGAAATCGCTCAACGGCGTGTTGTTTGAGTTGTTCTGTGCGTTGATTGGATACGTGCTTGTGGAGTGGCTGCGCCAGCGCCACCCGGTCAAGGGTGGCGTGGCGCGTGCAATCCAGAAAGTCCGGACGTACTGGAACGAGACGCTGGATTCGTTCGGCTAATCTCATCACACGGCACCAGCGACAGCCGTCGACGGCTAGCGACGGCTGTCGCCAGAGCCGTGGTTTTCTTCGCTGTTTGGGTCTGAGACGACGTATCTCTCGGTTCTACTTTCATTTGCTCACATCAGGCTGAGCTTGCGCAGCCTACACACCTTGTTCCAGTGCCCCTCACAGAGGTCTCGCTCCCTGTGGCTTTATCAACTCAGAACGCAACAG
>NZ_JBNTJU010000085.1:0-1506 GCF_051195015.1 Halococcus sp. AFM35 | reverse complement strand
GCTCGACTTGGCAACTCTTTCCTACGCTCGCTGACGGGTCAGCGAGCAGTAGATAGTCGCATCGAACAATGGTTCTTGATGCGGTTCTGATGTTCTCGCAATATGCTCGGTGTCTCTCGACTCCCTCCGTGGGTTGCACAAGCCTTGGCGTCGTTCGAGTCAGTTTTCTCTGATCGTCGCAACGTTACCTCGTTCGTCGCGTTCGTGAGTGCAGTTATCAAGACCGAATCTCGCCACACCGTGAGTGAACTTGCCCGCGGGATTTCGCGTCCCGATGCGGACGCGAAATCCAGCCGCACCTATCGCTACTTTCTCGGTGACGCTGTGTGGTCAGCCATTGATCTCGCTCAGCACCAAGCTGCGTACATTTTCGACCAACTCGACGTCGGGGCTGGTGACGAGATTCTTCTCCACATCGACGATACCCACGTCTCAAAAACCGGCGACGCCACCGATGGCGTCGCCCGGTTGTACAATCCAGTCAAAGGAGAAACCGAGCTCGGGAACAAATTCGTCACGTCGTGTCTCCAAGTTGGGGAGATATATTTTCCATATCTCGCGCGAATGTACATCAAAGAGGAGCTTGCGCCAGATTTCGACGAGCCGTTCAAGAAGAAAACCGAGATTGCGGTTGAGAAGATCGTGACGCCGCTCCAGATTCCGTCTGGAGCGGCTCTCACTGTCGTGTTCGACTCGGCGTACTACGCTGGCGACAAGGTCAAACAAATCACAAATCAAGGGTATGACGTCGTCTGTCGCTACAAATCAAGCTATCACGTCTCTCCAGTGGGTGTCGTCTGGGACCTCCGCGTCGATGACTTCGCATCGACGCTGGAGTACGAAGACGTCACGATCACTGTGCGGGGGCGCAAGAAAACGTATAGCGTGGCGAGTGAAATCGTGGAAATCGAAGGACTTGGCCGGGTGAAATCGGTAACGAGCAAGACGGACGATGTGACTCGCCACTACATCAGTACGGATCTCGGCCGGCCAGCGGCCGAGATCCTCGAACTCGTCGAGCATCGCTGGAATATCGAAACGGTCCACGAGGAGTCGAATAAGCAATTCGGCTTCAAACAGTACGAGCTATGGGGAAAACAGGGAATCGAACGCTACATCCAGCTCGTGTTTCTCGCATGGACGCTGGTAACGCTCAATGAGCAAGCAGACGTCGGCTTTTGGGAAGATGGAGGCGGACTCAGCGTCCGCCTCAATCACGCACAAGCCGATCTTACTGCAGAGACAGTATTCCAAATCACCGAAGAGATCGACTCGTCGCTCCCGCGAGCGGAGCGACGAGAGGCCGTGCGTGAACGTGTCTATTTTTACTCGTGGTCCTCTATTGCGAATTTCTTTATTACAGATTATAGACCATATATCTCATTCAATAAACTGTGTGATTTCTATACCGAGGTTGTTCAGATAGCGATATCATAATAAAACGAGTACATAACCTTTCTCAGCTTAGACAGAATTGTCTGAATCAAACGATCTTGCCAAGTCGAG
>NZ_JBNTJU010000084.1:0-1506 GCF_051195015.1 Halococcus sp. AFM35 | reverse complement strand
TCTCGACTTGGCAACTCTTCTCTACGCTCGCTGACTGGTCAGCGAGCAGTAGGTAGTGATATCGAATAGCGGTTCCCAGCACAGTTCGAACGTTCCCACACTATGCTCGGCGTTTCTCGTCTTCCTCCGTGGGCTGATCAAGCCTTAGCGACGTTCGAGCCAGTTTTCTCCGATAGCCGCAACATCGACTCGTTCGATGGGTTCGTAAGCGCAGTGATCATGACCGAATCAAAGTGGACGGTGAGTGAACTCGCTCGGGGGATTTCGCGCCCCGACGAGGGCGCGAAATCCGGTAGAGCCTATCGGTACTTCCTCGGTAGAGCCGACTGGTCGGCTACTGACCTCGCTCAGGATCACGCTGACTACGCTTTCGACCAACTCGACGTCGGGGCTGGTGACGAAGTGCTCCTCCACGTCGATGATACGCATGTCGGGAAAACTGGCGACGCCACCGATGGCGTCGCCGAGTTGTACAATCCGGCAGAAGGAGAAACGGAACTCGGTAACAAATTCGTCACATCGTGTCTCCAAATCGGCGATGCTTATCTCCCGTACCTCGCGCGAATGTACATCAAAGAGGAGCTTACGTCGAATTTCGACAAGCCGTTCAAGAAGAAAACCGAGATTGCCGTCGAAGAGATCATATCGCCACTCCAGCTCCCGGCTGGAGTGGCTCTCACCGTCGTTTTCGATTCAGCGTACTACGGTGGCGACAAAGTACGAGACATCCAAAATCAGGGCCATAACGTCGTCTGCCGCTACAAATCAAGCTTTCACGTCTCTCCAATGGAAGCTGTCTGGAGCGAACGCGTCGATGTCTTCGCATCGACGCTGGAGTACGAAGATATCACGATCACCGTTCGGGGACGTGAGAAAACCTATAGCGTGGCGAGCGAGATCGTCGAAATCGATGGGCTTGGTCGGGTAAAGTTGGTAACGAGCAGGACGGACGACGTAACTCGTCACTACATCAGTACGGATCTCGGCCGGTCAGCGGCCGAGATCCTCGAACTTGTCGAGCATCGGTGGAATATCGAAACTGTCCACGAGGAGTCGAATAAGCAATTCGGCTTCAAACAGTACGAGCTACAGCGAAAACAGGGGATTGAGAGATACATCCAGCTGGTGTTTCTGGCATGGACGCTGATAACGCTCAATGAGCAGGCAGATGTCGGCTTTTGGGAGGATGGAGGCGGACTCAGCGTCCGCCTCAATCATGCTCAGAATGATTTTCTCTTCGAGACAGTGTTCGAAATCATCGTGGAAGTCGATCTGTCGCTTCCACGAGCGGAGCTACGGGAGGCAGTGCGTGAACGCGTAGATTTCTACTCATGGTCCTCTTCTGCGAATTTCTTTATTACGAGTTGTGGATACTATGTTCTATTTAAGGAACAGGATGGTTTTATAGAGAGGTTGTTCAGATAGAGTTACCGCTATAAAACGAACGTAGAAAGTTCGATCAGATTATCTGGAACTAGCTGAACCAAACGATCTTGCCAAGTCGAG
>NZ_JBNTJU010000083.1:0-1509 GCF_051195015.1 Halococcus sp. AFM35 | reverse complement strand
TCGCTAGTTGTCCACTTTGGCTCAACAGCCCAATAGCTGATACGTTGTAGGAATGAAGCGGATGAATCAGTGACCTGATTCACCCGTTGTCCGGATGTTCTCGTGATGAACCTACCCTTGCTCAAGGAAGTTCTCACAGATCCGGACGAGTTCCTTTCGAACGGCCAGTTGAAATCTCTTGCTCTGGAGATGCTGGAGCTGATTCCGATGGAAGGGATCGAGGGCTCCGGCCTCGATCCCGAGGGGATCATGGAAGTCGTGCTTCGGGCCGCCGTTGGAACGACATCGATCAACGGGGTCACGACGAAGACCACCGATACGCCAAACCGCAAGACCGTGATGGACTGGCTCCACACCATCGAGAAACACGCCATGCTGGACGCTGTGAACGACATTCTTGCGCTGGTAGCGATGACGGTTCTCGACCGTGACGGGTCGAGAACCGTCTGTATCGACTTCATGGACAATCCGTTTCACGGCCACCCGAAGGACGAAGACGAGTTCAGGAGAATGCAAGCCCGCGACGGAACAACGAAGTGTCACCGCTATTGTACAGCGTTCGTCATTGCCCGAGGAAAGCCGCTGACCCTCGCCATAGAGCCAGTTGCTGGCGAGGACAGCAAGGCCGACGCGGTCGAGCGCATGCTCGCCCGCGTCGAGACCTATCCCTTCGAGACCAAGCAGATTCTCATCGATAGAGCTGCCTTCAACGGGGAACTGATCGGGGTACTTCGTGAGACTGCGCCGCCAGTCTTTCCGGTCAAGACCGGGAAAGACTCGCTCCGGCGGAAGCTCTCGGTCAACGCGTCGTATATGACCGAAGAGACGATCTGTGAAGGCAAAGAGCACGAAAAGACGTATCCACTAGCGGTGAACGTCACCTACCACAACGGAGATCGAGGGAAGTCGGGGGTAAAACGGACGGGATACGCGGCGTACGGTCTGGAAGACCGCACGCCGCGACAGGTCGCGACAGTCTACAACAAGCGCTCACGGATCGAGAAGAGCTACGAGAAGTTCCGCGAAGCGCGTGCCCTCACAACAACGCCATCGACGACGATCCGGTTGTTCTACGTGGGCGTTGGGTTTCTGTTAGAGCAGCTGTGGGTCGTGCTCCAGTGGGCGGTGCTCGCCGCGCCACAGCGTGGCGGGCGAGCACTCCCGGTGGAGTTCACGTTCGGTGATGGGTTTCTCCACGGAGTCGAACGAGTGTTGGACGATGAACTCGGTTGGAAGGAAAAATATCGGACGAACGGGGTAGGATTGCCGGCGGGATACGATCACGGGCTCGCCTGAGCCGCCTCGCTTCGACCGAAGCGAGGCTGGCGAGGAGCGACAGCCACGTTCTACGCTCACGTAGATCCAGGAATGACCGACGAGAAGTACGCAACTCGACAGATTCTCTCAGGGAACTGCCTTCCAAGCGGGTTACACTCTGATCCCGCCTCACGTCTGGTCTCTTTCAACGTATCTGCTCGTACCGTGATCGATAGAGTGGACAACTAGCGA
>NZ_JBNTJU010000082.1:0-1551 GCF_051195015.1 Halococcus sp. AFM35 | reverse complement strand
GGCCCTGCCAAGGAGTGTGTTGTTGAAGACGAACGTAGCTATTCTCGCTCAGTGAGATATTGACCTGAAACCTCGGCGTCGCTGCGCCGCAGCGACGCAACTCATCATATTCTTAGAAGTTGGTGCGGTAGTGAATGTAATGACAAGCATTCCCACCGCACCATCTGAATCGTTCGAGACCACACCTAATGAACCTTCACTCGTCGAAGATCCAGAGCCGGTCTGTGAGTGTGGGTCAGAGCGTGTGAACAAGCACGGAACCTACGGCAGGCACCCGCACGGGCGCGCGCCCGTGCGAGTGCAGCGGTATTGGTGTCTCATCTGTGGCGGGACGTTCTCGCCGAGTCTGTCCTTCATTGAGGACGATTACTGGTATCCCGACGAGGTCAGACGGCTGGTACGCGTCGTGAACGCGTTCACCGACGCGTCCCTCGAACGACTTCAGGACATCTGTACCGGTCATTTCTGTGTTCGACCATCTGACCAGCAGGTTCACAACTGGATCGCTGAGGACACCGGGGAGATCGTCGAAAACGATCTCCCCATGTATTCGGGTATCTACACCTATGACGAGCAATTTCTCTGGATTGATGGCAAACGCGAATACCGTCTGATTCTCTATGATGATCTGATGGGAGCACCCGTCGCCGAGCAAGCTGTCGACAGGTGCTCAAAGTCTACGGTCCGCGAGTTTCTCACCACCGCCCTCGAAGACAAACCCGTCTTCGTCGTTACGACGGATGGACGCTCCGATTATGCCGAGATCGTGGAAGACGATCTCGGCGCGTTTCACCACCGATGTCACTTCCATTTCCTGAAAAACGGTGAGAAGAAGCTCCGAAACAAGGTATTCCAGAGCGTTCGGTACTCGAACGCGGAGAAGCTTCACGCCGCGATTGTCTGGAGCGAGTTCAAGAGTGTGTTCGCGGCCCCGTCGTATGCGGCGGCTCTCCGGCGGTTTGAGGCAGTGCTCGATAAAATCGAGCACCTGCCGCCAGCGGTCCGGACCTACGTCAAAGAGGTGATGGAGAACTTCGACAAATTCGCGGTCCATCTCCGGGATGAGTGGGTGCCAAGTACGACGAACAACGCCGAACGGTACTTCAGCCACACGAAACCGACGCAGGTGAAGCGTCGGTTTCGGTCGCGTGAGAGAGTCCACTCGTTCCTGAAGACACAGATGATCGTGCGGACAGTGAAACACGGATTCATCTCACAGGAGGCATCGCTCGCGCGAATGCGCGAGCTTTTCCCGGACATCGAGATGGAGGCAGTAACTCCACTCTTCACCGAGACAAAGAAGCGGTATCTGTGGAGCCGCGATCTTGAAGCAGGCTAATCGGGAGAAGGAGACGCGCTGGCCGCTCCATTCGGAGCGGCTGCGCTATCATGGCATGAATATCACGTTCTAGAAATAATAGAAATAAACACAAACGGTTCTAATTACCTAACGAACCAGTCAAATGAGTCGCACCTAACCACGATACACATCAGCCAACTGTCTGTAAAGGCTCTGTCTCAGCACTCAGCAACACACACCTTGGCAGGGTC
>NZ_JBNTJU010000081.1:0-1564 GCF_051195015.1 Halococcus sp. AFM35 | reverse complement strand
TCGTATGTGTTTAGCGCAGTCCGTTCGTAGATGCCTCTGCACGTGATTCTGGTTCCTTTCCTCCGAGTATCGACATCAGTTGGTCCGGCGGATCGAGTCCCTGTCGTTCCCACGTCGCTACCATCGTCGAGAGCGTTTCGTGGATGCGGACTCCGGTTTCCGACCGGAGTCCGCCGAACATCTTCCGCATCACTACTTGCTCACGTAGAGCGCGCTCTGCGCGGTTGTTCGTCGAATCAACATCCGGCTCCGTGACGAACGTCAGCCAGCTTCCCAACCCGTTCCTGATCTTCTCGGCTAACTGCGTCACTTCCTCGGCCTCGTAGTCCGCTCTGATCAATTCCTCCAGACACAGCGAGGCCTGCGCCCGCCTCCGCTCACGAGCGGAGGCAGGCGGGTCTTCTTCGTCGAATGCGGTCAAATCCTCGTGGAGGTCGTGCAGCACCTCCGAGACCGGTTCGGCCTCTTCGTGACGCTTAGCAACGTACTTCGCCTCTCGGAGCAGATGCGCCCAACACCGCTGGAGCTTCCCGTGATAGCTCGGATACGCCGACCAGCCGTCACAACTCAAAGTGGCGTCCTCGGCGAGTTCGTCGCCGAGGACGTCCTCCAGTACCTGGCTCCCGCGACTCTCGTCGATGGTGTAGAAGACGTCCTCGTCGGTCACGAACGTCCAGACCCAGTGCTGATCGCCGTCGACCGGAAAGCCGGTTTCGTCGCAGTAGATGACGTCGCTGTCACGGATGCTGGCTCGAACGTCCTCGTACGCGGGTCGCAGCCGGTCTGCGACCCGCTCAGTCATGTTGTAGATCGTTCCCGGTGAAACCGGATGGTCGAGCTGCCAGTCGAACATTTCAGCCTGTTTCCGGTGCGGAAGCCGGCCGTGATAGCGGAGGAGAGCGGTTTGGGCCAGCAAGCGTGGCCCAAACCGCCCAGTCTCCGGGCAGTCAGGGTGTTCGGCAACGACTTCGTTGCCACAGGAGCACTCCTGCTTTCCGAGCTGGTATTTCGTGACCTCGGTCGGAATGGGAAGCGGAATATCGACGATGGCGCGGGAGACGTACTCATCGGGATCGGTGAGAACGCGGTCGCAATCGGGACAGTACGCCTCCCCGACCCGGACGGTCCTGTCCGGGTCGGGTGGTGGCCGGGTCGTTCCTTCGTGGCCGGGATTACGTCCAGGTCCGGATGAAGAGTCGCTGGCGGCGTCGGAGTCGCCGCCAGCTTCGTCGTTCTCGTCGTTTTGCTCGGAATCGTCGTCCTGTGGCGACTGTCCAGCACCGCCCTGTTTGCTGGAGGGAGTATGGGCGTTTTCGTACTTCTTGAGACGATTTTCGAGCTCTTCGATTCGCTCGCTCTGGGCAGCGTTTTGCTGGCGAAGAAACGCGTTCTCAGCGAGAAGCGCGAGATCTCGCTGGGGAAGGATTGTCCGACCCGCAGAACGGATCGCCGGGTCGTTCGACCCCGGCGATCCGTCAGGCCCGGAAAGCACGATTAGCGGCTGTTCGTCCTGCTCTTCCCTGAGAGCTACGATTTCGACTCGACTGTTCCGCTAAACACCTAC
>NZ_JBNTJU010000080.1:0-1680 GCF_051195015.1 Halococcus sp. AFM35 | reverse complement strand
CACCCGTTATCGCCTAAGCCGATTTCCCGTAAGATCGACCGATTTTACTGGAACTCTCAGACAGCAGATTCCTTTCCGCGATTCCGCTCCGATGACCTATGCAACGATGGATCGATCGGATCGTGCGGGAACTCCGAACGGTGCTGCCAGGAGAGGCGGTGGCGCGAACCTCTCGCGCCACCAGCCTCGTCGAACGAAATCGTGAGATTGGACCGGTACCGTTTGTCTGGAGCTTTCTCTTCGGAACGACACAGCCAGATGGCTCTGTAACCAAGGTACAGGACTTCTACAAGACGTTTACTGAACACAACGCAGCGTACTCGTCGATCCAGCAATGGATCACACCAGAGCTCAAGACTCTCCTCACCGAGATCATTGCGCACCTCAGCGTCGAACTCGGCGGAACAGAGCACTCTCTGGGTGGTCGGTTTGATCGCTTCCGCGATGTCTTCATCGCGGATGCGACCGACTGTACGCTGTCGGCGGAGTCCTTCGAGGACTTCCCCGGCTATGGTGACGATCACGCTGGAGCACGGCTCCACGTGATCGAATCACTCACATCGCGTGCTCCGTTTTTCACGTCGATCACTGATGTCCGTACCGGCGAACTGAGCCAACTCGAAATCGGTGACTGGATGGCTAATTCGCTTCTGTTGGACGATCTCGGCTACCACGACTACGGGAAGATCGCGCAGATCGACGAGCAGGGTGGTTGGTTCGTGAATCGGTTGAAAGTCGATTCAAACGCGCCGATTACGGACGAACTCAGGAGATGGCGCGGCAACGCCATCTCCTTGGAGGGTAGAAACCTCCAAGACGTACTTCCGGACCTCCATCGCAGCGAAATCGACGTGACCGCGAGCTTCGACACACTGAGTTCGGAAAGTGACCTGCTCCCGCGTGAGTTCCGCCTCGTCGGACTTCGTCACGACGAGGCAACTGACGGCGACGATGCACCTGACGCTGACCATGACTACCATCTGTATGTGACGAATCTGCCGAGAAAGTGGTTCAAGCCGCGAGAAATCGCGGCTTTGTATTCCAACAGATGGAGCGTAGAAACGCTCGTCCAGGAGGCGAAATCGGTGTTCGGGTTGGACGAGATTTCTGTTCGGCGGACGGACGCGATTGAGTGTTTCATGCTCGCCTCGATGGTGATGGTGCTGCTCAGCCGGTATCTGCTGCGGCAGATACGAGCAGGGCTCGGATCTGCCTGTTGTGGCTCAGTTGAGGAAGAGACGGAAACGCAACCGATGTCGTTTTCAAAGCGACTGCAGTGGTACGGAACCGATGTTCTGGAGACGTTAGCCCAGCAATTCGGCTATTCGTGGGATCCCGGGTTAGCGATCATCGAGGGAGCGATTGACCGGAATATGAATCGCCACGCGCTCACAGAGCGAGTGGCTCATGGAACTGTTGATCCAGATCTGACGAACGCGAGTGAACTGGCGACGATCCGGCCCGGCTGACTGTCGTCAGCCGAGCCGGGAAAGCCTCGCGTTGAGTGGCAACGCTCCCAATTCGGCGCGCTTCTGAAAGGAAACCGACGTGAATTCAGTTGACTCCAGCAACATCGGTCACGACTCGACTCTTCGTTCTCCATCTTTGAGAAATTCTGCAGCAATCAGCAGGCCAGATTCCTCACAGAGCACTCATTCTGACCTAAAGCGATAACCAGTG
>NZ_JBNTJU010000079.1:0-1942 GCF_051195015.1 Halococcus sp. AFM35 | reverse complement strand
CCCACTTTCGACACCCCTACAGAATTGACAAAATGTTTTTGATCTGAAAAGTACCGAGAACTTCTTTGACCTCACAGCAGAACTCACGATACTGTGAGTTCGGCTGTGGAAGTCTTCTCGCCTGGTCCGCTTCCGGTGGTTAAAGCCATCTGTGAGGAATGCGGCCTTATCGAGACTGTCAACGAACAGGTCGAATGGGATGACCAACAGTGCCGACTCTCGCCTGGTCATCGAACCATGGCACTCGTCATGAACTTCCTTGCTGAAGGACAGCCGATGTATCGGCTGTCCGAATTCTTCGAAAAATCCGACACAGCCAACCTCTTCGGCGAAAATATCTCACCTGAAAATCTCAGCGACACCACTTTCGGACGGACCCTCGATAAGATCGCTGACGCCAACCCACGCATACTCTTCGGGAGTGTGCTTGCTGAAGCCATCGGGCGTGAAGGCGTGACCACGAATGTGGTCCACGCCGACACTACTTCCAAGTCCGTTCAGGGTATCTACGAGGACGAAAACGACGAGTACGATCTCGAAATTACACAGGGGTATAGTCGCGATGGCAATCGTCACCTCAACCAGTTCCAAATAGGCCTCGCAGTCAACCGCAACGGCGTTCCCGTCATCGGAGATATCCTCGACGGGAACGACTCCGACACCACCTGGAACACCGAACTTATCGGCGAGCTCCGTCAGCGGCTCGCCGCTGACGAGCCTCCTATCTATGTCGCCGATAGCGCGGCAATGAGCGAAGATTCGCTGGATGAAGCCTCTGCTGCTGGCATCGACATTATCAGCCGACTCCCGCGCACCTACAACGCGGTCGATGAGTGCATCGACCGCGCGTGGGAGATCGACGAGTGGAACGATCTTGGAAAATTTGTCAACGATGAAGATGACGAAGACGCTGCCTCCTACCAGATTCAAACTTTCCAAAAGCACATCTCTAACCACGATTTGCGGTGTGTCGTCGTCCATTCATCCACGCTCGATGGACGCACTAACCGACGCATTGACAATGACCTCGACAGCACTGAAGAGGATCTTGAGGACGCGGTCGGCCAGCTGGCCGACCGCTCATTCGCCTGTGAACCCGACGCTCAGGAAGCGTGGGAGACGTGGCTCGACGATCACGACGATTCCTGTTTCGAATTCGAGGCAGAAGTCGTCGAAACCGAACAGAAGAAGAGCCGCGACAAGCCCGGACGACCGCCGAAAGACTGGGACCCCTACGAAACCGTCTACAAGATCGCCGCCAGCGTCCAGCGGGACGCGGCGGCGATCGCCCACCGCAAGAAGAGAGCCAGTTGTTTCGTGGTCGTCACGTCGTTGGAAGATTCTGAAGAGTGGGCTGGTGAGGACGTTCTCCAGGAGTACAAAGAGCAACAGGCGGTCGAACGCCGGTTTCGGGTAGTCAAAGACCCCAAACGCGTCGGGCCGGTCTTTCTCGACCGGCCCGACCGCGTCGAAGCACTCGGCTACGTGATGCTGATGGCGTTGCTCGTCTATTCTCTCATTGAACGACGCGCACGCGTGGCTCTACAGGGTGCGGATGAACCAATGGATCTGGCCGGTGGGCCGACGAGCTTTCGGCCCACCGGCCGGCGAGTGCTTGAACGGTTCGAGAACATGCTCGTATCGCGGGTCGACGGGAAACGGGAGATACCAGACAACGTTGACGTGCCGAAGCGAGTGCTTGAGCTGCTCAATCTTGATGTCACCGCATATGGCATCGAATCGGAAGAGTAAGCGCGGCCAGAGAGGCAGACCTCTCTGGCTCGCGCATTCATTTCTCAAAAATATCCATTCAACTACTGGAATTCCAATAAGGTATTATTTATTTAGAGATATCCAATATCACATGACAAAATCTACCATCAACTCGATCTTGATCATAGGGTTTGCTCACAAGAACACATTTGGGTGTCGAAAGTGGGGT
>NZ_JBNTJU010000078.1:0-1980 GCF_051195015.1 Halococcus sp. AFM35 | reverse complement strand
ATCAAGAGCGCCCAGTCCTACAAGAACGGTTCGCTACCGCCACTCAACCAACTGCTGGAGTTAGCTAAAGACGAATGAATCAGAATCATCCCAACCAACGCGGCTCACCGATTACGACGAGTGACGACTTCTCTATCCAACCTTCTTGATCGCTTTGGGTTGTGAAAATTTGTTGAACAATGGCTGTCGTGGTGAGCAAGCTCTCAATCAGAGGATGTCAGCAAATAGTGTCGCCGCAAGTATCAATGCGTATCCTGGAACAATATACTGAAGAATCCGGTTTGGCATCACTCGTACTGTATAGGGTGCAAATATCGCAGCGAGGAACCCGCCAGCGAATACTGACGGAAGTAGTGTGAGGTCAAGACCGACGCCAGCCACCGTAATCGTCAGGAAAGTGATAATGCCCGCTAGAGAGACGACACCTTCCGACATTGAAGTGATTGCTGTGGCGCTCTTCTCGTAGATTCCCGAGAGAATTTGTCCGAGCGTGATAACCGGTCCGAAGCCACTCCCAGTAATGCCTTTATTGAGGCCAGCGAGCGCTGCAAATCCGATCAATTGTCGCTGACTGTACGTCCCTGAGAAGTCAGCGATGTTCTGAAAGAGAGTGAGGCCCGCGATGAACACGATAATGATGCCGATGTATGCCTGCACGAGCGGCCCCGAGACCTCGATGGCAAGATATGCGAGCACTACTGAGACGACTGTCGCCGCAACACCGATGACTACCACGAGACCCAATATTCGTGTCGCCTCGGTGGCTGACTCGTCGCCGAACCCGAATTCTACGTTTTTGAACTCGTTGTGGAATAGTCCGCCGACAAGTCCGGTTGCTGCCTCAGAAAACAACAACGTGGGAACGACCGCAGCAGCAGGGTAGCCGAGTACGAACAGCAATGCGCCGAGAGTCGCGCCAAAACCCATTCCCGACGCGGAATCGAACGTCTCGAAGAGAAATGCGGCAATCACAATCGTCGGAATGAACGTCGTGGTGGTGTCAACTGCTGTCCCCGACCATCGCGGCACAACAAAAGTGACGATACCAATGAGTACAATGGCATAGACTGCCAGCGCGAAACCGACGTTCCGAAGCGTCTTCCGACTCACCCGTGCCCGGTCGGCGAACGCGAGGGCATCGATCTGACGAGCGAGCGCTCCGATAGTGCTCCCGGTGTTGTCGTCGACTGTTCTGCCTGTCGCTGCCTTCCGAGAATCGGTGGCCCCACCAGCAGTATCCGATGATCCAGACATACGATAGAATATCATTGATAGCCCATAGCCAGGAAGGTTACTGAAAGGTTTGCCGAGAGCTATGACACACATCCAGTCTGCTAGCTACCACCTACTTGACCACGGCGGAGTCAGCTGTTTTGAGCCGATTCGTCGTTCTTGGCCGGATGTCTATCACTCTGGTTCGCTGGTCTGTTTGCCCGACTCTGCGACGGGTTCATGATCGACTGATGATGGCTGGGTGAGAATCCTAATGCACGGTTTAGCATTGAATTTGGCCGTTGGTCTAAATTTCGCGGGTAGCAATGCATGACGAATTCTACCTAGCCGACTTCAGGATAGCAGCGAATGGGTCAACAATCAGACTGAAACACCATACAGTAATGGAAACACCATACATCACACATATTTAACCCGCTCTCGCCCGCCCTTCTGGATAGGACTGCCGTTCCGAAACAAACCTATCCACTATGTACCGTCTCGGCCATACTGGTATCACACTGTTCGTGCTCGCACCCCTCGCCTACGTTCTGGTAGAGGCGCACCAACCGCTGCTTGCGCTCATCACTGCTCTCGGAGTGCTGGCTATCGAACCACTCCCTGATCTCGATTTCAAATTCTCGTTTCTCGATCATCGCGGCGTCAGCCATTCGCTACTCGCCGCAGTGTATATACTGACGGCTGAATATTCTTAAGGAACGAACCCGTTGGACCGGTATGACCGCTGGCGAAAACGTATCTCCCGAA
>NZ_JBNTJU010000077.1:0-2196 GCF_051195015.1 Halococcus sp. AFM35 | reverse complement strand
AGGAACTCGTCGAATCGCCACGGCCACCTCTGGAAATCCTGCTGGCTGAGTAAACCGCCTCCGTCATTATAGTTGTTTGGGAGGATTGAATTCTGACACACTTGACACGGAAAACCGCCGGCAGGCGCTGGTATATATCGTTATGCGGTCGGTGCTGTAGGTATTCATAATCGAGGCACCAGTCGCTCACGACAGCGGCAGACTCCCCGGAGAGGGACGCCGCTCAGGCGTCCCTCACGCACTCACGCCTGGTGGATTGTACACCTCCTTTCGATCAAGCATATGGTAGATTGAGACCAGTAATTTTCGTGCCGTCGCGACGATTGCTTCTTTCGAACTCATTCGTTTTTGTAGCCGGTCATAGAACCGGCTCAAGTACTCATCGTGACTCTTGTGGACTGCTGTATGAGCACTCTGAACGAGTATCCAGCGGAGATCACCGGATCCTGTTTTGGAGATCCCGCCTTCGAACCGCGAGTCGCCAGACTCGCGGATCACCGGGTTGAGTCCTGCAAAGCTCACCGCTTGTTTCGAACCGTCGAATCGTTCGATCTCACCGAGTTCAGCGTAGATCAACAACGCCGAGTAAGAGCTGACACCCGGAATCGTCATCAAGAGCTGCGTCTCGGAAAGAGACGCAGCTCGATCTTCGATCTCTTCTTCGAGCGAGGCGATCCGTTCGGTGAACGCGTCGATCGTTTCGAGATACGTCTCAAGGAGTGTCTCCCACGGCGCTTCCAGTGAAAGCCCATCAAGAAACTCGCGTCCTTCGACGCTGAGTGGTTTCACTTTGCGCGTGATCCCTTGCTGATCGAGCAGTCCATGGATCTTGTTGACGTATTCTGTGCGATCCTCAACGAAGCTTTTCCGGCCGCGCACGAGTGCGCGGCACTCTCTGATCTCCTCAGGCGGCACGTAACTCTCAGGAATCGATCCCAACCGAACCAGTCGCGCGAGTTCTATTGCATCAACTCGATCAGTTTTTCGATCCGAATTGGCGATCAGCTTCAACTCCGCTGGGTTAGCTACGCTGACATCTAGATACTCGTCGAGTGTATCGTGGATGGTGTAGTAGTTCCCGGTTGCTTCAATCGCCGCTTCACTCCCAGCATACTGCTGGGCGATCTCGTCGAGGTTCGCGTTTTCGACGCGAACCTCTCTAACAATCTCACCATCTTCGTTGCGCACTGCAACTTGCGATTCGCGCTTGTGGACGTCGATTCCTAGGTACATCGTTTCCTCCGGAGCGCTAATGCGTGATGTAGAGAGCCACCTCTTCGGGCTTTCCCGGCTGCCGCCCGGAGCGGCAGCCGGGCTGGTGCGCCCAGTACTCGGCTTCCTTCGCATTTGGACCAGTCAGAGGCTCGCGCTCTGTTGCGCTGGCCATGGCTCGGTCTCTTGCGCCCCATGTTTTCCATCACGCTTTGGGGGGATAGCAGGATTTCCATCGAGTCAGAGGCGTCGCGCGCCTCGGCGCGGCGACGCCACGTACTCCCAGTGGAGATACCGCCATGCATTCTGGAGCAAGAAGCTAATCAGCACGTACAGAAACCGCACCGCCGGATTCTGTGTCGTCGTCATCGCAATACTTCGTTCGGACAAACGGTAGGTCGATTCGATACCGAATCGACGGCTGTAGTATTTCCGAGCCTGATGTGGCGTCTCGATGAACGGCGCGTCGACGGCGTAGCCGTGACGCGCCACACCTTCCTCGTCGTACTTCCCTTGCTGGTACGTACAGTCGATGTAGACCGGGAAATCGACGGTCCACGTGTGACCGTCGATTTCGCCTTGAAGCTCGTGGTCGATGGTGCGGCTCCAGCCTTCACTCAGTTCGCTCTGGATCGCTTCACCCCACTTCACGATCGGCATGACGTACGCATAGTTGTGGGCGGCGAGCAGCGTCAAACAGTACGTATCGTAGAACTCGCGGTCGAGGTAGACGGCCTTGACCGCGAGGTCAAGGCCTTCGAGCACGCCGAGCAGTTCCGCAAGAATCGAGCTGGCGGTGTCGCCGTCGGTCAGACGGCGCACCGCCAGCGTGTAGCGTTTGTTGCGTACGCGGGCGTAGAGCGTGGCGTACCCGTGGAATGTGGTTGTTCCGGCTTTGGCGAGTGACTCGTAGAGTTCCTCCGTGGAGTCGTACTCCTCGCCGTAGTACGGACGGAGGTGGAGGTCGGCGACGACCTCCACCGG
>NZ_JBNTJU010000076.1:0-2407 GCF_051195015.1 Halococcus sp. AFM35 | reverse complement strand
ACCTTAAACTCCCAAACCAACGCGTTGCGGTGCGGGCGTGGGATTCCACGTCGTTCACGGCGTGTGAGGATGTCAAGCAGCCCGAACTGCGTTGGTAGGTGACGGCTGACGGGCAGATATTGGCGTCCTGTCTCGGGACTATGCTGTCAGTCCTGTCTGTGTCCTATCTGTTCCACTACGGCGCTGCACCCGCGCCTGACAGCTGGCAGTAGCACCGGTGGGGACCAGCCTGCTATCCAGCCGCTGAAAGATCGAGCAAGTAATCGTTGATCCGGTGTGCCACGTCGTTGAATGCCGGTTTCTGCTGGACAAGCCGGTCAAGTGCCTGCTCCCAGTACTGGCGGACCGCCTCCTGACTGTCGGCCGGGATACCGTTCGCGAGATCGAGATCCACGTTGTGTGCTCGACTTTTTGTACGGAGCGCGTCTGCTACCGCTTTATCGTCGAACGATTCCTGGTTTAGCAAGCGGTAGATGTCGTAGTAGTCCCGCGCACGCGCCCGCTGATACAGGCTGCGTAGCTTCTCCACGAAGATTTCCTCGACGCTGTACGCGGTCAGGTCGAATGCAGGGATGTCCTCGAACGCGTGCTGGTGCTGCACTGCTGGAAACGCCAGCGCCTCGTTGAACGTGATATCCAGGTCGGTGGTGTTCCGCTGGCCGAGGATAGCATCGTACTGCACATCGATCTGTACGTACTCGACGGGATCCCCCGCTTCGTAGACGTTCGTAACCGTGAACATGATACCGGACCGGTTCGCGATACCGGTGACAGCTGTTTCGAGCCGCTGGGCCAGATCCGGGAGCGGCTCTGTAGCGGTGAAGTCCAAGTCTTCGGAGAATCGCCAGATTCCAGGAAAATACAGCTTGCTGAGCGCGGTCCCGCCCTTGAACACGAAGTGATCGGCCAATGGGCTGGTATAGAGTGCATAGAGGATCCAGGAGTTGACATAGTTCTTCTCGGCCAATCCCGCAGTGACACCGGTCTGTCGGGCAAGCATGCGCAGCCGTGTGTCGTCAATCATCCGTGCTCCTCCCAGTCCGCAACGCGTCCTCAGCGATGTTCAGAATCAACCGGTAGTCGCTCGTGTGGTGGCCGTCGTCGGCGCGGGTCGGATCAAGCTTGGAGTAGCCGGTGGTGAACGCCTCCTCCAGGTCTGCACGGCGCGGCAGCTCGATGCTATGGAGATCTGCGAGGTAGACGATACGTTTGACTGCTGCTCCGTTCCCCATGCGGAGCAGGTCGCCAACCAGGGTGGCGTAGTCCACACTGTCGGCGTTCACGAGTGCTTTCGAGAGCTCGGTGATGCCACCACAGTGCTCGGGATGGTCCGCACAGTCGACTAACGCTTTCTCCACAGTGGCGATGTTGACCTGCTGGGAACCAACCGCGATCGGTTCATAGCCGAAGAACTTGGCGTCGGTAAGAGTGACGAACCGGTACTGGACGTTGTGGATTTCACGGTCGGGCACCCGGTCGGTGGTTGCCGCGACGACCGTCATCGGCACCTGCTCGGTCAGGCTGTAATGGTTCAGCGCGTTCCCGTAGGAGATATACATCGGCTCCGCGAGGTGGGCTGCGATGATGAACTCGTGTTCGGTGTACTCACCGCGTTCGCCGGCAGCCAGCGGCACGATCAGATAGGTTCCGCTCTTCACCCGATCAAGCCATTTTTTCTGCACTAGGTTGTGAGCCAGCTTCTTCGCCGCATCGTATGAGATGTCGACGCTGCGCTCGATATCGGCGATTGTGACGATCGTCTTGTTCTGGCCGGCCAGCCGGGTGAGCGCGAGTGCTTCCCGCTTCGACAACCCCTGCTTAATACTCATTTCAGTGTTCGTCCCCATGTTCGGAACCAATCCAACATAGAGTATACAGCGGTCAAGATTAAAAACATTCCTCAGGCGATTCCCAACCCCTTCAACGCGAACAGTTCGAAGCGCTCGCCGAGCACACACGCAAGGCGATCGATAGCTTCGAGCTCTCCTGGCTGCCACTGAAACCGTACGCAGCGGTGCTCGCACTCACCCATGCTACGTGCTCGATGAACGCGAGAACACGTTGACCATGCTGGGCACGGGATTTGTAGGGAGAGCCGATGTCGGCCCAACCGTTATTCGGCTGGGACGACAATTCTCATTTGGAGGTACTACTCATGCCTCTACGACAACGCTGGGCAGATCAGCCCATTGACATCCTCCCCGCCGTGAACGGCGAGGATTCCCAGTTGGGATATTAAGGTTCGCGGGTCGCCTGTTCTGGCGGGAGGAAACCTCCTCGCGTTTTGTCGAACAAACGAACCGCTGGCTGTGCCAACCAGCCGCTACTCCTATACTGACGGCTGAATATTCTTAAGGAACGAACCCGTTGGACCGGTATGACCGCTGGCGAAAACGTATCTCCCGAA
>NZ_JBNTJU010000075.1:0-2424 GCF_051195015.1 Halococcus sp. AFM35 | reverse complement strand
TCAGCAAGCAGTTCCCCGCAACAACTATACTGACAGCGGTGGTTTACTTAGCCAGCAGAATTTCCATAGGTAAAGACGAATGTTTTGAACGTATGGGTAGAGGTGAATTGGGATGGCGATGACCGAGCCGATGTAAAATTTCAGTTCAGTATCGATCTCGAAGAGAGTCAATTAACGGGAGAACATCGTATAGCAGGCGAGCTAGATAAAACTTGGAAATGCGAGAGGATGAGTACGGAACCGAAGTAATAGGAGAATGTCGCTGGAACAAGCTATCTTCTTGCCGGCGGGATTACTCGCTTGATGAGAGTCGGCGATTAATGTCCTGACAGCGCTGTATCGTCCGACCGATCTCGACGACCGATGTCAGCGAACGTGACACACCGCATTTTCTCGCGGTCAAACATTCCGGCCCACTCACTTCCAAGAAAATGTTCATAATCGACCGCAACGACACTACCTGAATGATTTACACCGGCTTCTCCTCCGTACTCTCCCGGAATCTCGCTAAGTCCCTCTTTGAACTCTTGATATTGTGAGTCAAATTCTTCCCATGTATCAAGATATGGAACGGGTCCACATCCGTCCCAAAAATCCTTCCCGAGCACCTCCACCTCTTCCATGACAATCCAGCGATATTCTGAGTCGTAAGCAATAATAGGGGTAAAGAGGTGAGCTAGCTCCTTATCAACAGCCTGTTCCCAAATGATCGCTTCAATATAGTTTGGCATCAATTCGCCGGGCGGTGGGTCTGTACTCAGAGAAATCTTGATGACATACTGGTGAGGACCGTCAACGACTGATTGCCCATTATATGTCTCGGGCAAACCACCGACTACTCGATTTCCTGAACCGAGATTCCAACGGAGACCATATTTCTCAGCGGTCGCCGGCCACGCATCCTCTGATGCAACATGAGATTTGTCCGAGGCAGCGAACACTTCTTTTGTCATTTGTTCACACAACAGCCTGCCGGAATCAGTAACGACCGCTGAGGATATATCATGTGACATACACGCAGACTCTTATTCCTCCCAACACATTAAGCTGCGGGCCGATGCCTACTCGTAGCAGTCGTAAGCGGTCTCGCGGTAGGCTTGTTCTGCGTCGTCGTGCTGGGCGCGCTCGACGGCTGCACGCGTCTCATCGAGTAACGACCGGGCATGGGAGAGGTCGCCGCCGTGGAGCGCGTCAAGTGCGTGCTGGCAGGCTTCGACCGCCTGCTGGTGGTCCTCGGAACGGTCCTCCACGTCGGTAGGATGGTGGATGTCGTCGGTCATGCGTGTTCACCCGGATGCAACTGCGGGATCAGTCTCGTCGTTCGAGTGCTGCCCGAACGGTACTGTGATAACGAGTTCGTCATAGGGGAAGACCGGGCGTTTCGACCGGCCTTCCTCCGCGAAGTGGATGACGCCCATCGTTTCGAGGCGGGCCAGTTCCTCGTGGACGTTTTTTACGTCGCGCTCGACGAGGCGAGCGGTTTCACGGATGCTCTCCGGCTCCGCGTCCGTGATGACACGCAACAGCCCCAGGGTTTGCTCGGTGAACGTCTGGGCGAGCATCGTCTCGTTGGGGAACGTCACACTATCAGGTTGTTCGACTGTCTCACCACGGTCAAGTGCCTCAATTGCATCGCGTCCTTCCTCGTAGATACTCTCGCCATCCTGACGGACGGTGATCACGAGCACGTCGTGGTCGTCAGCGTAGGTATTGGTGGTCATGATGATTCTCCTCCAGTGTTGGATGGCCCGAACCTCGGCTTTGGAACTTCCGACCAGAACCGTTCGTAGAGATCAACCATGCCCGGAAATTGGATGGTCTCCGGGTCAGGGTCCGGGGCAACGTGAAGATCGTGGCCTCTCGTATCCTCGTGGGCATTATCGTAGCGCCAAATAGTTCCGTCGGCCAGCGTCTCGGGCGGGTCGGGAGCGAGCGCACCGTAGTGGAGCGTGTAGCGCCACCCGGATGGATACGCCGCATCAGTCGTCTGCCGAACCGACACGCGAATGAGGGTGCCATCCTCATATACATCGGTCCGAGCGTAACCATCGAGGTCGGTCGGCGTCAGGGCCATCCTCTACTGTTGGTTTGTATGCCATCAGTATAAGGCTGTTGGCATCAAGACCAACATAGAACATCTGCGAGAGAAGCCGAATTGCAGTAAATCACATCCTGCTATACCGACTGTATTGAATATCCGACACTCTGCTCGCGGGTTTGAGGACGTAGGGAGAGCCGGTCTGGTCGTGATCATACACTTCGATAGCGAAGTGTTCACGCGAGGTCGTCGCGGTATTCGATTAGCTTGGCGTCGACCGTTCGCACGACGCGGTCTGGGACTGTATACCCCACTTTCGACACCCCTACAGAATTGACAAAATGTTTTTGATCTGAAAAGTACCGAGAACTTCTTTGACCTCACAG
>NZ_JBNTJU010000074.1:0-2833 GCF_051195015.1 Halococcus sp. AFM35 | reverse complement strand
CTGATGTGTATCGTCTACAACATCAAACGAGCAGTGAAACAGTGAATTCCATCGCCTTATGGCGATTCAACAGAGCCGAATGCTCATCACGCCGCGGCGGGCGAGCATTGTCGTCGGCTTCTCAGGTCCTCTCACACCGATGTCTCAGTGGATGTCTCTGTCACCGAACAGCATTGTGACTGTCATACGCAAGCAAAACACGCGAATAGCCGACTGTTGAACTGGTCTCATGAACCCTAACGATCCCGATCCGAAAGCACGTATGGCTCTCACCCAGCGGTATCCGGGCTTGGATGTGCTTGTTTCTGATCCAGCAAACGCACAGACCGCCTCACGGGCGAACCTCGCAAGCCACCTTACCCCACGCGACGAGCACTACATCCGTACCCATCACTGCACGCCCGAGATCGACGCCGACGACTGGACCGTCTCGTTGACAGGGATGGTCGAACGCGAGACTGACATCTCGATGAGCGAACTCAGATGCGACTTTCCTACCGAGTCGGTTGTCCACATAATGGAGTGTTCCGGCAACAGTCGGCGCTATTTCGACCCGGACGCCGAGGGCGATCAGTGGGGCGATGGGGCCATCGGCAACGCTGTCTGGACCGGTACGCCCGTTTGTGCGATTCTCGATGAGTATGGCGGAGCAACCGACAATGGCCTCTGGCTTTCGGCGATGGGTGGCGAAGCACCTCCCGATAAGGACGTGTTCTGTCGGTCGATACCGATGTCGAAAGTAAGGGAAGACTGTCTGCTGGCCTACGAGATGAATGGCTCGCCGTTGAGCGCCGAACACGGCTTTCCGGTTCGGTTGATCGTCCCCGGCTGGTTCGGCAACAACAGCGTCAAATGGGTCGAAGAAATCCGTGTGATGGAGCAGATGGTTCACGGCGATGAGTGGACCGACCGTGACGGCCGTGATTATACGGAATACCAGCAGTCCTCGTATCGTATCACTCCCGCCCAAGACGACGGACCGACACGCCATGCGTCGGTGGACGTTTTCAGTACCTACGATCAGATGGAGGATGAGAGGTTCCCGAACGCCTACCTCTTCGACCAACTGGTAAAGTCACTCATCATCGCGCCCGCAGATAACGCCACGATTTCAGCTTCAAGGGTGGAAATCGCCGGCATTGCGTGGGCAGGTGAGGAGGACGTTGAGCGTATCGAGATCTCGACTGACGGCGGCGAGTCATGGCGCGACGCCGAGTTCGTCGGTCCCGACTTTGGACCCTACGCACCCACGAAATTCCGATACGTCTGGGAGCCAGATCCCGGCGAGTACACTCTCTGCTCGCGCGCGACCGACGAAGGAGAACGAACCCAGCCGGCGACTGTTTCCGACCCCGAACAGGAACTTCGCGGCATCGAAAACGACCAGTATCCATGGAACAAGAAAGGATACGGCAACAACGCCTATCTCTCGCATGCGATAACTGTCGAGGTGGCTGAATGAGTGACTTCGCGGCTGATCGGTCGCGAACGCTAGCCGATGGTGTCTCTCGTCGGGCACTCGTGGGTGCCGGTGTGTTCGGGTTCGGCTTCAGCGGCCTGATCGACGTGCTCCTTATCCATCTCATCCTCCAGTGGCATCACCTGCTGTCGGGCATCTATCCGATGAACACCCTTGCCGGACTCCGAACCAACATTTTCGCCGACGGCTGGTTCTCAGTTGGGATGATCGTTATCGCGGGAATCGGAGCAGGGGTCGTTTGGCGGGCCGAGCGCCGTACTCGGGAGCCGCTGACCTTCCGCCCAATAGCGGGGTCGGCAGTGATGGGACTCGGCGTCTTCGACCTCTACGATGCAATTGTCGACCATGCCCTCCTCGGTCTCCACCAGCCGCTGTCGATGGGCGGGAAGTACAACCTCCATTGGGCGGTCGTCAGCCTCCTTATCATCGGTGTAGGAGGGTACATCTACCGTACGGCAACTGGAAACGATGATGCCGCCGAAACCTGATACACACGATGTGCGACCTCCTCTCGGCAAGTATCGAGCTCTCGCTGGTTGTGGCTCATGCAGGGACTCGACCGACGCCCGTCCCCCACTGGATAGTCCTGATCATCGGCGTTATCGGTCTCTGGGTCATCATCGGAGGTGGCCTCGTCGTACTGGAGTGGCTCCTCGCGCGACGTTCGGGACGGTAACTCGTTCTTGTGACGAAAGGCCGTACGCTCGTCGGTTATCTTGACGACTATGTCTGCGGAAGCCGTCACTCGCAGGCCGCCGGCTTATCGAACTCCCGAGTCTCGATAGGAACTGCAATGTGCGCCAATGACCTCAACGAGCTGTTCGAAGACAGCCTGAAATACGTCTACTACGCTGAACAGCAGTTCCTCGACGCGACCGAGGAGCTGGCCGAAACCACCACCGACGACCAGATCGCCGAGGCGTTTGCCGAACACCACGAGGAGACACAGACCCAGATCGAGCGCCTCGAAGAGGTCTTCAGCGAAATCGATGTCGCGCCGGAAGGAGAAACCGACGAAGCCGTCGATGGCATGGTTGAAAACCACGAGCACTTCGTGAGCCAAGACCCCGACAGCCACGTTCTCGACCGATACAACATCACCGCGGGACAGATGTCCGAACATTACGAGATCGCCGCCTACGGCAACCTGATTCCGCTAGCCGACCAGCTCGGCATCGATGTCGCCGACACCCTCGAAGCGAACCTCCGCGAGGAACAGGACGCACTTGATAAACTCTCAGAGATCGGCGAGGAATTCGACTACGGCCAGATCGAATATACTGACGGCTGAATATTCTTAAGGAACGAACCCGTTGGACCGGTATGACCGCTGGCGAAAACGTATCTCCCGAA
>NZ_JBNTJU010000073.1:0-2959 GCF_051195015.1 Halococcus sp. AFM35 | reverse complement strand
GGACAACGCAAGTCTCTCGCTTCAATGCCTTTGATCTAGCGACCGATCCCGACGCCGTCTAGTGATTCAACAGAGCCGAAAGGCCGGTCAAATACAGATACAGCTGGTTCAGTGATTACTGGCGCGAGCAAAGTGAGCTGACCCAGACCAACTGCTAATGCGATGATGATCGCTCCGAGACCCTGTTGGCGGGTGCGGTCCATGTGGTCTGTTGCTACCACACGTTCAAAAAGTTACGTGTCGAACCCCTTAGGCGGGTCGTGGACTGGAAGACCGGCAGGATAAGCATGAGCCAACCGTCTCATACTTCTCCCGCGTCGCAGCAGGCTGGTGCCAGCGAAACACCGATTATCCCACTACTGTTTGGATAACGGATATGGAAATTGTCGAAGACACGCTGGATACCGAGTTAGAACAGTTCCTCGCTCGACCGCTCTTTTGTCATCTCGGAACTGCATCCGAGGAGGGGCCTCGGGTATCGCCCTTGTGGTTTCTCTGGGAAGAGGGCGCAATCTGGATTATCGCCACGCTCTCGAATAAGACGTTCCCAGACCGAATCGAGGAGGACCCCCGTACTGCGGTCTCGATAGTCGATTTCGACCCAGAGACCGGGCGCGTCGAGCACGTCGGGTTACGTGGACACGCTACTGTCGAACCGTTCGAGGGAGATCGGGGTGAGCGTCTTCTCTCTCAGTATCTTGGAGATGATGACTCAGAGTGGGATGAGCAATTTCAGGATTTAGGCGATGTCGCCGAAAAGTATGCGTTCATCCGCTTTGTCCCGGAGACTGTTGTCGAGCGCGATCAGTCATATTCAGGGAGTCTCTCCTAATCGGATCGTCAGGTCGCGTACAGGGCGCGTCCAATGCTTTGCTGCCGAGTGTCGTTACTCGCGGCTTGTGAGCAGTTCATCGAGCGACGCAACAAGAGTGTCTAACTCGTCCTCATCGATATCTTCGCGATCAGACCGGTAGGCTGGACACCACCACGCGGCTGTCTGAATGATGAGCGCATCTGTAGTGAGAGTATAGCCCTTGAACGCGGACCACGGCCGAAGACGTCTAAGAGGCGACCGTTCAACGACAAGACCGGCAGCCGTCACACGGAATGTCCGTGGATTTACTGCCCCTGCAAGAGGTGTCCATATGAACAGGAGATAATAGAGCGAGCCAGCCCAGTCAATTCCGAACGCAAATTGAACGAGAATACCGACACCGCCAACCGTCATAGCGACGACCATCCCTGCGACTGAGAGATACCGCCAGCGCCGGGGCCAACGAGCCTCCCACTGGGCGAATTCCTCGCTGTCCGCCAGAACAGCCGTAGCGTACCGGCTGCGACTCAAAGCGACCAGGACCAGACCAAGAAAGCATCCCCCACCCGTGCCGACCACCGCGAGAGGAGCCGCTATATCTGGCACTTCCCAACCGATAGCACTGGAACCGAACACGCCAACGGACCACACCAGTGGAAGAGCAGCAAGGAGCCAGACAGTGCTGCTGCCACCGAGGCTAACGGCGAGCCCACGAATCCGCGACACGCTCCAACCCGCTACGATGGCAATGCTCGCCACTACACCAAGAAAGCTCAAATAGAGAACGGCGGCACCGGACAGAACGCTTGAGAGAACGAGAACAATTGCTGGGGTAAGGAGAGCGGCAGCATAGAGGCCAGCGGCAATCGCGTACGAGGGATCAGGATAGTCTGCGGCCGACTGGCCGACCGCAGCCCCTGTCTGAGTCGCCATATCACAAGCGTACATTCGTAGCGAGAAAAGAATATTCCCCGTGTCGGCTATATCGGACTCGCTGATAGCTCATGCTTATCCTGCCAGTCCGGTGAGTTGGATACCGAACCCGGTGAGGGTCAGCAATGCCCCGAATATGATGAGAGCAAGCCAGTACCCGTTGATTTTGTGCTCATCTGGGTCGCCAGTCAGGGCTTCATACGCCGCTCCAACGACCGTCAGAAACCCAGAAAACACCACTATCCAAAGCAGAATACCCGACTCTCCCACCCAGAGGTCGAGCGCAGCATCGAGTCCAAGCGATAGACCCAAAATCATGAACGCTCCAGTTCGTACATACAGACGCCGGACAGGAAGCGAACTGAGGTGCGCCATGCCAAAACTCACTCCTCAGAATACAAAGAAACTAACGTTCATCATCCCTGTCAACAGTCACTTGGTTCTAACGGGGTCGCCTCCATGCTAAGAGGACACTATCGGTTGCAACAGGATTCGCTATACCTAATGCGGAATAACCTGGTTTGTGGTGCGAAGCTTCGTCAGTGCGGAGTTACGCGCTTTCGTCGTAGAACTCTTCAGCAGGCACTAGGCCGTCGTCGCTGTCAGGCATCGGGTACTCCTCAATGGCGGCATTCAGCTCTTCAACCGTCATATCCAGGTCATCAGCACGCTGCTGTTTGAACCGCTGTTCAACCTTCTCAGCATCCCCCTGAACGACGGTCGTCACACCGTCTTCGTGAATCACGAGACGGGCCTCGCCTTCGGGGAGGTCGTCGCGATCAAACGAGATGTCGAGGTCGCGGTCGTCGATTATCGATCCGTTGTGAGATTGTGCCATTGTTCGTACCTCCTAAGGAGTCGGGACGCTTCGGTTTTGATGTACGATTCACAGTAGTCGGGCGCGTTTGATAACTCTACGGGTGGGAAATCCTCCCGGACGAGGTGTTGCTCTCCATCACGGTAGATGTCCATGTGGAGGCCTTCTTCGGTAAGATCATGGCCATAGGTGCCCTCTGGGTTGTGGTCGAAGTGAACGACCGGCCCCCACTCACCGTCGACGCGATATTCGAGCTGGACAAGGAACCGGGTAGGTGTTCCACGCGTGGTTTCGAGAACGAACCGAAGTTGGGCGTAGTGCTGTGTTGAATAGGGGGACGGCGCGGTGATCACAGCTTCTCACAAACTTGTTCGATGTTCGAGATAGCGAACATC
>NZ_JBNTJU010000072.1:0-3033 GCF_051195015.1 Halococcus sp. AFM35 | reverse complement strand
AACAACTATAATGACGGAGGCGGTTTACTCAGCCAGCAGGATTTCCAGAGGTGGCCGTGGCGATTCGACGAGTTCCTTGAAATGGTACGGCGAGCAGCGGAGACGGCGCTCGCGATGCGTCGTGCCGTTCTCGTGGACAAGTCACCGGCCGACCGTTTCGAACGCTAATCCACTGACCGAGACCGCCCGCTCGGCGAGTGGTGACAGGTTCGATGCCCTCGGTGTCGAGCCGCCTTCCCCAGCAGTTACTCGGTACTGATTTCTCCACTGAATTCACGTCTCAAAAGCAGTCAACCGAGAAGCTTTGTGAGATACTGAAACTGTATTACTTCGAGATCAACGAGTTGCTCAAGTATTCCGCCGACAGCAGCGCGTTTGTTGGTCATAAACGACTGCTGTCGGCGGAATGTCCTAACCTCGGTGACTTGGTTCCGCTACGCTACACGAGAGCGACTCGATTTAGCAATATCTAAACGAAAATAGTATTGGACATTATTGAGGTAACTGATTAGAACCAGGAGACATTGACTGAGGTATGGCTACCGAACAGGATCCGGTTCAGGAAAAGACAGACGGATCCATGGATCTCTATGACATCGCGACCTGGGAGACGCGCTCGCACCTTGATGGTCTGTCAGTTTTCATCTACAACGCCGTCCACATGACCGCACGGGTGATCGTTATCCTGCTGGCGCTCGTAATTCTGTTGGCCCAGCTAGCCCTTGGCGGATTGGGCGCGACACTCGCCGACACACCGATCGTGATCTTTATCCTGTTCTCGATCGCTCCCGCGCTTTTGTTGGCAGCTTACGTGAGGTATGCCGATGTCACGACCGCCGAACCCCTCTCTTTATTGGTAGGAACCTTTGCACTCGGGGTGCTGTTCGCGGGCTTTGCGGGCGTGCTCAATTCCTTGTTCCAGCCTATCTTCGGAGCAATTCCTGTAATCGGAACAGTGTTCTTCTTTTATCTCGTCGTCGGTCCAGTCGAGGAGACAGTCAAACTGCTTGCCGTGCGGCTGTATCCCTATCGCAATACTCGCTTCGATGCCGTGATTGACGGAGCGGTCTATGGCGCGGTCGCGGGACTCGGCTTTGCGACGATCGAGAATGCGATCTACATCGCCGGCCAGGTAAATGACCCGACCATCGCGAACGTCTTCGTCGCTGGTGGCGGCATCACACCACTGCGCGCGCTCGCTGGCCCCGGGCACGTGATCTATTCGGCGATCGCCGGGTACTATCTTGGACTCGCAAAATTCAATCCCGATCGGGCGGGTCCAATCGTTGTCAAAGGACTACTGATCGCCGTGCTTGTCCACGCTACCTACAACACGCTCTCGGCGATCGTGCCCGGGTTGATAACCTTGTTCATCCCAGGAATCCCGTCGATCCTTGCCTTCCTTGGGTTCGTCCTGGTGTACGACACGATCTTTGGCCTTTATCTCTACCGAAAACTCGCGCGCTACCGTGCGGCCTATCGTAGTGTGAACGCCGGCTAGGATTGTGAGGAGTTATTTTTGTCGATTTAGCCACCTATTTTGAACTCCATTTATATCGTGAGAGCTCTAGAATCAGCCCCATACCGGTTATTATAAGTACTAGAAGGTTCGTTGCTTGATAGATATTCATCCACCGTGGAATGGCAAATTGTGAGTAGGATCTGATGGTCAGTATCGTTCCTGTGACAGTGTTGTTGGAGGTTTTCGTTTGGAAATTCCGGGCAGATGAAATTCTGTTCGGGTCCTCTCCGACACCTATTCGATCAGCATTATAGGCGAAGTCAGCACCTGTATATTCCCAGACGACCTCCCCCTGTTGATTGATTTCGATGACACGGTCATTTTGTGTATCCGTAATGAGGGTGTTGCCGCTGGGGAGACGATCGGCATCGCGTGGCCATGACAGCAGACCACCACCACCGTAGCGCCAGATAATACTGCCGTTTTGGGCGTCCATCTCTACGATCCGGTTGTTCTGGCTGTCTGCGATCACCGTCGTTCCGGCTGACTCGATTCTGTCTGGATTATGCTGCTCATAAAGGCTGGTGTGATTACCGGGTTCACCGACGACGTTCGTGATGTTGTGCGTCTGCGGATCGACATCGATAATGGAGTCGAAGTTCCGAATTGAGAGTTGGTAGTCGCCATCGTCCAGTCTATCGATGTCATTGATGTGTGTCCAGTCCTTCTCACCGCCGGGATTTGGCGGTCCACCGTATTGTTTCCTAAACCTTGAGTTGTTGCTGAGGTGCTTGTCAGCTTTCCACTCCCACGTGATGTTCCCATCTCGATTGACGACGAACGCCCGGTCGTTCCCCATATCGACGATAGCGGTGTTTCCGTTTTTCAGCCGGTCTGCGTCGTGTACCTCGTGATTCTCAATGTACTCATCGTACCACGTGTAGTTCCAGACGATGTTTTTTGAGCGATAATCGATCTCTACGACACGGTTCTGTACGCATGATTGTTCGCTAATCTGCAGCTCTCTATTCGGACAGTTCGCAGCCACCCGTTTGGTTGCCACGGCGGCAAGTATGTTTCCGTTGTCGAGCACTTCTGCATCGAAAACGCGCGAATTCGGTGGCGTATATTCCCACACCGTCTCCCCTTCGGGAGTGACCTCAAGGATGCTGCCATAGTTCCCATAACTCTGGATGCTGATGAGGGTGTTTCCTGGAGTTGGTTTCTCGGATTGATTAACTGATGCGTTCGCTGACGTTCCAAATGAGGCAATAGCTACTTGTGCGACAAATAGAGCAGCCAATACGCAAGTAAGAATAGTAAGAAATACTACTCGCTTACGCGAATTCATACAGATTTCTGAATACGAGTCTATTAAGCGGTTTCGACCCTCTCTGATAATGGCAAAATGGGTTCACTATTTCTTTGTAACTGCATAGTACGGCTCAATTGAATCCGCGAATATCGGAGTTATTCAGGCTTCTATCGCTTGTTCGATGTTGTGAACGCCAGCAATGAGCGCAATCTCGCGGAACTGCCGGAACCAGTCACGCGCTCGCACGGCGGAGCCG
>NZ_JBNTJU010000071.1:0-3093 GCF_051195015.1 Halococcus sp. AFM35 | reverse complement strand
CTTCGAGACGCTGCTCTCGCTGCACTCGATTCTATCGAACCACCGAATCTCTTCACGTATTTGTGTCCGTGAGTATAGATCCGGTGCATTAGCCCGAACAGCTTCACGTAGCTGAACACCGTCGCAAAGTGGTCCCAGACCCGAATGCGCAACTCGGTCGCATCGTAGAGTACTGCCTGCGCGAGCGCGAGGTTGTACCGATGCAACAGCCACTCGACAGTGAGTGCCTCGTCTGTGTACGACTCCGCGCTTTGGCCGGTCAACTGGGTCGTGCTGGTCGTTCCATCAACGTCCAGTTCGACCGACTCGGCAACCTGATCGCCAAAGCGCACGAGACGGTTGTTTGCATCGAGATCCGCGTACATCCCCTGATGACACTCCGCGAGTGAGATGCCAAGCTCATCAGCGACTGCTGTGTAGACATCGAGCTTCTGGGCGTCAGCACCGAGCGTCGGCTGTCGAACGACCGGATACGAGTTATTGGCCCGCTCGAACAGCCGTTGGCGGATCTCGCGCGGATCGGCTGCCGCCACCGTCTCGAAGTCGCACTCGTCACGAAGCAGCTTCGCCAGCCCTTGGATGATCTTGTAGTCGGTATCCGCCACCGTCAGCTGGTCGATCGCCGTATCGAGGTCAGCCTTCGGCTTGCCCACGTGCGCCTCGAACAGTTCGACCAACTCGCCCGCCGTCTTCCGATATCGTGTATCATCGGGATCGATGAACAGCGGCGTCATCTCATCACCAGATGTCCGCGAGCGCGCGAGGTCGGCCGTCAGCATAGTTCTGGTCTCACTCTACCGGTCACGGTCGCGATCATGCTCCTGCCTCGACGCCTTCGCGGCGGCGCTGAGAAACGTAGTTCTCCATCGTGTCCGTCGCGATGATCTCGTACAGTCGCGCGGGCTGACGCTCGTCGGTGGGTCGCAGGATTCGCCCGAGACGTTGAGCGTATTGGCGTTTCGACGCGCTCCCCGACAAGATGATCCCGACGTTGGCAGCGGGCACGTCGATGCCCTCGTCCAGTACCTGCGACGTCGCTAAGATCGAGTACTCGCCCGTCCGGAACCGTTCGAGGATCTCCGTGCGCTCGTCGGTTTTGGTCTGATGGGTGATGCACGGGACGATGAACTCCTGAGAGATCTCGTAGGCGAAGTCGTTGTTCGCGGTGAAGATGATCGTGCGGTCGTCGTGATGGCGTTTGAGCAGCGTATCCAGTGTGTCGAGTTTCTTCGACGCTGTGCGCGCGAGTTCTTCGGCACGTTGCTTGGCGATCAACGCCCGGCGACCATCCGAGTCATACGACGTGTGCGCGAGGAATTCCTGGTAGCCCTCGGCCTTCCAGAGGTCGAAATCGTGGGTATCGACGTACTCGCGGTAGATTCCATATTCCTCGTCGTACTGGGCGCGTTCATCGTCGGTCAGCTCAACCTGCATGTGGATGGTTTCGTACTCGCTGAGATACTCGCCGGCGAGCTCGTCGACCTCCTCTTCGTAGACAACAGGACCCACGAGATCGGTCTCTTCGAGAAGTTCGTGAGCATCGTCGGCTCGTTCATAGGTAGCCGTCAATCCGAGACGATACGGTGCGATGGTCATCTCGGGGATCTGTCTGTAAGTCGGAGCCGGCAGGTGGTGAATTTCGTCCGCGATCAGCAGCCCGAATCGGTCGCCGTACTCGTCGATATAGCGATACGCGCTGTCATAGGTCGTGACCGTGACTGACCTGATCTCATGCGTCCCGCCACCGAGCACGCCGACTGCCTGTCCGGCCCCATCTCCGCTCTGATGGGGCAGTTGATCGCCAAAGGCGTTAGTGAGCGTCGCGTGCCACTGGTTCATTAGATCGATCGTCGGCGCGACCACAAGCGTGGCAACACCAGCGTCGGCGATCGCCTGGATCCCAAGAAATGTCTTCCCGCTCCCAGTCGGGAGCACGACGCTGCCTCGACGATCATGGGTTCGCCACGCATCGAGTGCTGCCTGCTGATACTCGCGTGGTTCGATCTGGAGTGCAGGATCGAGAGCGAGAGCGGGATAGGCCCGAGCCGTATCCTCGACCGCAACACTGGCTGACTGGATGGACTCTTGGTGGGCTGACTCCTCTGTAGCGAAATTGGAGTCATCATTCCATGCGTCAGCCCATTCGAGTAGGGGACGATACCGATACGCGGGCGCGCGATAGTCCTCAACCCGGTCATCCCACTCCGCGTACGGAACCTCCTCACTGGCCTCCCGCAGCAGGAGCGTGCCCCCGTCGAACTCGAATCGCATCTGGGAGGTACCACAACCGCGACCCGAATAAGCCATACTGATTGGGGAAAGAATGTTTTCGGGCTGTCGATACTGCGGGCTCACAATACAGTCATCCCGAGGAGTTACGCGGCTGTGTCCTGAATGTCCGCGTATGGAGCGCACGCTGACGGCATTCTTCGAGGCTCTCTGGTCCGGGGATACCGAGCAGGTGAATCGCGCACTCGATGAAGTCCACGAGATGGAACTCGAAGAGCAGGCGGAGTTGTTCGATGAGGGCTTCGAAATCTGCCGAGAACTGTATGCCGAGGGTGATGGCTACCAGCGCCAGTCCGCGATCCGCTTCGCAGCGGAACTCTATCCCCGACTAGCATTCCGAACAGTCGGCTCGGAGTTCACCGACGACGCACTACCGGGCGACCACACCACTGCCGAAACAGCCTCCCATCGAGAGCGCCTCCGCGAGCTGTATCTCAACGCACTTACCGATGATGACGGCCGCGTGCGGCGCGCAGCGGCCAAGGCGATCAAAAGCCTCGCGCTCACCGCCGAAATCATCGAAAACGAAGACGAACTTCAGCGACTCATCAAAGAACTGGAGTCGCTCAAAGCCAGCCACACCGACCCCGAACGAAAACACATCCAACAGGCGTATGAAAACGTGACCTTCCACACCAACAAGCCGTTTTCCGTCCTCTCAAACGCAATGGACGAGATTTTCGATGGGAGCCGTCCCCCGGGTGGGCCGTGATTCCGATTTCTGGCCTATACTGACGGCTGAATATTCTTAAGGAACGAACCCGTTGGACCGGTATGACCGCTGGCGAAAACGTATCTCCCGAA
>NZ_JBNTJU010000070.1:0-3137 GCF_051195015.1 Halococcus sp. AFM35 | reverse complement strand
ACTCTGATCCCGCCTCACGTCTGGTCTCTTTCAACGTATCTGCTCGTACCGTGATCGATAGAGTGGACAACTAGCGAGTATACGCCGAACCCACCTGGATCCTTGCCGGATGAATAACACTTCCAGTTCGGGAACGTCACTGGTGGCAGGCAACTCTGCTGTTCGGCCCACGTCCCCTCGGAACGGAGTGCCGCGATGTTCGGGAGTTCGCCGGCCTCGATCCACGGTGTGAGTAACCGCCAACTCGCCCCATCGAGTCCGACGACGAACGTTCGCGTCATGGGTGAACGTCCACACTCTCGGAGAAACGTGTTTTCATTACTCGGTGGCGAGTGTCGAGAAATCTATTTGGAGCGACGGATACCATCCGACCAGTGCGGGCAGATACACTCCAAGGAAACGGTCCAGAAACACGACAGGAACGATAACGCTGCTAGGAACACCGAGTGCGACGAACACCGCAGTGGCGGTCGCTTCGGTGACACCGATACCGCCGGGCGTGAGCGGTAACAACGTCACGCTATAGGCCATGATGAGGTAGACTGGGAGAAGGGCCGCTGGCTCGAAACCCACTCCGAACGCGGTGAGCAACAGCCACACTCGGAGGCCGGGCGCAAGCACCATCGCGCCCGCCCAGCCCGCGGCATACCGAACAACGATAGCTGGGTCGGAAGCGAGTTCGTCGAAGGACTCGGCAGAAGCTCCAGCGAATGCTGGGAGCTTTTCGATCAGGGTAGCGAGTCGGTCGCCAACTATTGGTACTCGCTCGATGGCCGCCAGGCGTGTGATAAGCGCATCCATCGTATCGAGACGTGTTCCGGCGAACAGGACGGCTGCGCCGGCACCGACGTAGAGGGCGGTCGAAAGGAGGAGCACCAGCCCAAGTGCTGGCGAGAATTGTTGATAGACGAGTGCGAATCCAACAACCGAGACAGCCCCGTAGAGCACCGCGTACAACCCCGTGTGAACGCCCGCAACCGCGACCGCACCGGGATACGTCACTCCGGACTTCTCGCGTACGACAAACGGTGCGATGGCCCGTCCGGAGAGCCGTGACGGCAGGAGCTGGTTGACGAAATTTACGATGAGATCGGTGTTCGCAGCCGCTGTGAACTCCGTCCGCTGGAAGCGATTGCAAAGCACATGCCACGTGTAAAATCGGGCGGCGAGACCGAATCCGGTCACGGCGATAACCGCGAGAAAGATTTCTGGCTCGATGCCCTGCAACAGAGTCACTACCTGTTCAAACGTGACCTGTCTTAGTATCCAACCGAGCGCGAGGATACCGATACCGTATTTGAGGATTCGCCTTCCCCACTGACGAATCGTCACCACGCTATGTCCTCCCCGAACAACTGGTGAGCAAACCGTCGCCAGCGGGTGCGGTGGCATCCTCGATAGCTGTCTTCGCGGTGACGAACTCGAACGAACTCCCGAGAAGGTGCCGGAGCGTGCGACGCATCCACTTGCCGGTGTGCCAGTACACGCGCTTCGGCACGCCCTCCACAGGTGGAAGATCCACGAGTTCCCACGGATGGACGTACAGAACTGGCGTGATGCCTCGACGCGCGAGGAGTTTCATTCCGAGGAGAGTGTACCGGTGGCCGAAAAAGCGTATCCACGTGCCGGTGAGTGGCAGTCGGAGACCTGGCATTACACTCACCGGGAGTTCAGTGATGTCTGTGGGTGCTTCAGGCCGAATTTGAGTTGCCGGAACAGGTCTATCAACCGTATACTCGCCGCCGTACCACCCCGGAATGTGTCGGCAGGGGGCGATACTGGAGTCATAGGTGTACCCTGCCTCGTCTAACCGTTCAAAATGGTCCGGTGGAAGGGCAAAGACAGGAGCACGGAACCCATCAATTGGCTGGTCGGTGATGTCTCGAAGCAGCGCTCGCGAGTGCTTCAGTTCATCGCGCCGCGCAGCCACGTCAAGGTCGGTGAGTACCGCGTGGGTGTGGGTATGCGAGCCGATCTCGTGGCCTGTTTCAGCGAACGCTCTGATGACTTCGGGGTGACGCTCGGCAACGCTGGAGACCACGAAGAACGTCGCTCGTGCGTCGTGTATGTCAAGAGATTGTCGCAGATACGTGCCGGCTGCGAGACCAACATCCTTCTCGTCGGTGGTACCCGGCGCGCTGCGGTACGCCGGCGTCTGGGTGAAGAGTTCGAAATCGACCGAGAGCACGGCACGATTACTCATCGTGTTCGTTGATGTCGTGCTTGAGTAGACTCAGTTCTTCGTTGAGCTGTGAGACCTTGTTCTGCAATCCGCCTGTGCGATTGAGCAGATAGACTACGACGACGAATAGCGAGAGGTTTGAGATGACAAGCATGGCGCGGGTCCCGATTTCGAGACCGATGATCGGCGCGATGATGCCGAAACCGCCCGGAAACACCGAGACAACGACGAGACCGAGACCGGCCCCAAATGACAGCAACACCAGCGCGATGTCCTCACGGCCCTGCACGAGGAGACTGTAGCCGTTGAATAGTAACCCGAACCCGACCACAAACGTTACTATGTTAACTACTTCGGGCGCGTTCATGTTATCTAAACACCATTACACGAAGAATCGTATCGGCCATCCGTAGCGGGTAGACGAACAAGAGATCCGGGGTGAGATGTGATTGGCCGGTCTCTCTTACTGGCATCTCGACCGATACCTCTTTGATTCGGAGGTTTTGCTTTGCAGCATCCAGTGTCTGCTCGATTGCCCAGTGAGTATCAGTACGGTGAATTATTTGTTCGAGTACTGCTCCTCGATAGACACGGTAGCCACTTGTCACGTCAGTGATTTCGATTCCACCAAGACGATTGATGAGTGACGTGAAAAAGCGAATACCGAGCCGGCGTATCCATGGGTAACGCTCGTAGCTCTCATTCAAGTATCGACTTCCGATTACCATGTCGTGTTCGGTCGCAGCGTCCAGCAAGTCAGGAATATATGATGGGTCATGTTGACCGTCGCCATCGACCTGAATCACGTACTCGTAATCCTCGCGGATCGCGTATCGATAGCCGGTTCGCAGCGCCCCGCCAACACCAGTGTTGATGGTCACTGGTTATCGCTTTAGGTCAGAATGAGTGCTCTGTGAGGAATCTGGCCTGCTGATTGCTGCAGAATTTCTCAAAG
>NZ_JBNTJU010000069.1:0-3282 GCF_051195015.1 Halococcus sp. AFM35 | reverse complement strand
GTGAAGCTACTTGCTTCACGAAGCGGAAGAGTGTCTTCTCCACAACAGCACTCTCCCGCTTCAGTACACTGATTCTGGCGACCTATCCTGCTTCCCTCTGCAGATTCAACTGAGCCGTTTGAAACTGGTTTGCTTCCTCATCCCGATGCAACCGCACGGTCGGTCTCGTCGGCTGTCGTCGCTTCAACCTCGACTTCGATTTTCACCGTCTCATACGGCACGTAGGGTTGCTTCGCGCGGCCGTCCTGCTCGAAGTAGACGATTTCGTACTCGGCGAGCAGATTCACATCATCAGCGGTCTCTTTGACACCTCGGTCAAGCCGGTCGGCGAGGTCGCGGATACTCTCAGGCCGCGCGTCCATAATGCTGCCCAAGAGTTCGATGCGCCGGGCGGTGAGTAGTTTCCGCAGCGCTGCCGGGTCTTGGAAATTGATGACGTGCGGGACCGTTTCGCCGTCTTGCCACTCGCGCAGGCGCTCACGCGAGGATTCACGGGCTTTCTCTTGGGGGTTGGCCGTGAGTCGCAATACTGGTGGGTATTCGACCTCCTCGGGTCCCATTTCGAAGGGTTCGCTGTCGATGCTGTCGTCGGTGTCGGGGTTAGGAGTGTCGTTGCTCATGAAGCTCATCCATTTCCTCGTAGAAACGGTCGATGTGGTCGTTGATGCCTGTGTAGTCGATGCTTTCGACGCTCTCACGGGTGTGACGGTGGTGGGTGTTTACGTTCGGGTGGTAGGGATAGTTGTCGAAGCGGAGTAGTGTCGTCCCATCTGCGGTCATATACTGGAAACTATATTTGAGGCCGAGCGGGTAGTCGTCGCTTTGTGACACTTGCAGCACTTTCATGCGGTATCGGTCTCCGTTCGGGTGGGTATCTGTCTCTCTGAACACCTCGGTCGCTGGTGCCATCGACTACGTAGGGGTCGAACCCCCACAAAGATAAACGTTGGGGCGTAGGCCCATCATCCATACAGTAGCAGAAATTGAAGGAGCAAGGTTTCTACCCATCATATACCACATTCCACTATACCGATAGCGTTGGCTCGCCAATATATTGCTCGCGGGTTTGCGGCGGTGTGGGAATGAGTGAATGTCCGGTATTTCCAGCCAGCAACACAGTCCAACCGCATGTCTACCCCTGCAATGAAGCACATGGATCATTGCAGCCTGCAACAAACCCACCCACCTTTATATACTGAACACCCGGTAACAAAGACGACTCCAAAATGGCCTCCATAGCCACCTACATCCGTGCCTCCACCGACACCCAAGAGACCACTCACCAACGCGATGCGATCAACGATTGGCTCGACGAACACGACATCGACCCGGATGACGTCGACCAATACGCCGACCTCGGATACTCCGGGTCGGACCCCGGCCGCGAACAGTTCTCCGAGCTGATCGACGCAATTGATACTGGTGAGTACGAGTACGTCGTGGTGTGGGAGATTTCGCGGTTGGCACGACTCGGCAGTATCTACCAGCGCTTTTTCGAGTGCTGCGAAGATGCCGGGACCACCGTCGCTATCACCGACGGTTGGATCTCTGAAGTGCGTCCTGACGGCACCGGGAAGCTTATTGCTGACATCTCCGCTGCCGTTGCCGAAGAGGAACGTCGCCGGCTCATCAAGCGCGTCGAGGCCGGTGTCGCTAGCGCACAGGAGCAAGGCAAATGGACCGGCCGGGTTCCCACTGGCTTCCGCCATGACGACGATGGGTATTTGCAGGTGCTCCTCGACCCCGACCGCGAAGACGGCGAGGTCGGTTACCTCGAAGTCCGTCGGGCGTTAGAGCGCGTCAGCGACAGTGAATCGTATCGAGCGGTCGCCCGCGATATGCCGAACCTCACCCGTCAAGGCCTCATGAAAATCCACAAGGATCCCGACCGTCGTCGCTGGTATCTCGGGGCCGAAGCCGACGACGACCGCGTGAGCGCTGCTCTCAAAACTGTTCAGTAGAACAGCCGCTCTCAATCGAGGGCGAGCTCGAGTTTCAGCGCGCTATCGACCTCTCGCATGATAGATGCCGGGAGCTGCCCGGCGACGAACTGGATGCGTTCAGGGATATCGACCGAGCGAATCTGATCGAGTCGAATCGATGAATCTTCGTTGAAATCACTCTCGTCCTCCGTTACCAGGACTTCGAAGGGATAGCCACGATGGGTGGTTGTCGCGGGGGCAACGACCGTCGTGTGCGAGTTGCGGTTGCCGACGTCATTTTGGACGACAACGCACGGGCGCGTCTTCTGCATCTCGTGGCCGCGCGTCGGATCAAGCTCGACGATGACGATATCGCCTCGTCTAACTTCCGTCGCGTCCTCACTCATCGTCCTCGTCGGCATCGTAGCCTTCGACGCGAGGTGCCGGACCGAGTGACTCCCACGCTTCATCAGACACGTGGTCCCACTCACGAGTGATGTCACGGGCGGATGTAGCCGCATCTTGGTAGGCCGCCGCGAGCTCGTCTTCGTTCGGTCGGTCGTCCTCGACGTCAACGACAGCGACAGTGATGCGCTTGTTCGCGTATTCAGTGCCGAGGTACAGCCGTCCGCGGTCGTCGGCTTCCTTCGTTCGGATATCGTCCGATTCGACGTTCATACCCATGGTATCCACTATTGCCCACGGCAAATTAAACCTGTCCCACTATTGCCCACGGTCACGCTCCAGTACACCGGGATGTGGATTCGAATCACCGATCTGCAGGATATGAACCCGCCGGAATTACTGGCTATCCCATCCCGCTGGCCGACACTCTCTTCGAGACACGAATAACGGTTCTGACCGAGACGCATACCGAGCGAGAACCACCTTCTCGCCACCCCGCTACCGAGTTAAAGACACCCACCTTCTGGCCAGTCTGGTCAGAAACTCTAGCTTCTGACCACGACAAACAATTTATATATCCTGTCTGTCGGCGCTGTCTAGTTGAGAACCTCCTCAGCTGGCGTTCGTCCATCGAGCGCTTGATTCGGTCGATTATGGTTGTAGTGGTGCCTGAACCGTCGCAGCCAGCGCACTAGGGGCTAGCGTAATCTTCTGACGTTCAGCATCAGCCAGCATACTTTACCCGGCGAGCACTGCCAATCTGAGCGAGAACGAGCGTCAAGAACTTCGGCCAGGCCCTAATGGGTCGTCAGGCAGAATCTCGTGCGCCTCGGCCTCTGCCGTTGGGCAGTTGTCCAGATGGCTATCAATCATCGGCTCTCGACTTGGCAAGATCGTTTGGTTCAGCTAGTTCCAGATAATCTGATCGAACTTTCTACGTTCGTTTTATAGCGGT
>NZ_JBNTJU010000068.1:0-3788 GCF_051195015.1 Halococcus sp. AFM35 | reverse complement strand
CTGTGAGGTCAAAGAAGTTCTCGGTACTTTTCAGATCAAAAACATTTTGTCAATTCTGTAGGGGTGTCGAAAGTGGGATCTACGACTTGCTGATAACCATTGGAGATAGAGTGATAGCAGTCGCCTACGAGAAGAAGGGAGATGGCTGGATAGTTGTCAGTAAAATCGATATTGATACCCCGAAAACGGAGGTTGTTGACGATATTGTTGAATATCGTGACTATGAAATTGAAGAAGAAGAGAAAGTATACGAGTTCGTGACCAAACTGTACGGGACGCTGGACGAGCAATGAGTGTCGATCATCCAACTGGATTCCGATGAATTCATCCGAACAGAACGTGGAGTTCGAAGCATCACTCGGAACGGGTTTCCCAGTGATCCCCGCTTTGGATCAGACCTGACGACTACGTGCGGTTGTGTTAGCAGTCGCGCTGTTCTCAGATGTCGAAACCCCGATTTTCGATGACTTGATCCGCAATCTCGTCTGGGTCCACACGGTCCATAATCAGATCGATGAATGCCTGATCAAGTTCGTATCGTTTGCTGTTTCTGATTCTGTACTGGCGCTTCAGACGGCCTTCAGCGTCGTAAATCAGATTCTCGTACTCGAAGACATCGTCTTCTTTGAAGAACATCGCAAACTGCTCTCGGTCCCATCCCATCGGAGTACTGTTGGAGATCTTCTCTGGCTGGTTCTCAATCGACGGCGTTGTCTCTTCACTGATCTGTTGTTCCGATACTCCAGTTTGAGACGATAGTTGAGAGGTGTCTTGGTCCTTAGAATCGTCTCGTGGTTTTTTTGGAGTGTGACTTTCACCTTCTTCTCCATCAAGGTCGACGAATTCATCGAACTCGCCTTCACTCATTAGCAACCCCCTCCTGCTCGACGATGCGAACCAGCTCGTCTAGATGATCGAGTGTTTTCCGGTCGTTCTGGCTCACCGAATCCTGTTTTTCGAGATACCGACCGAACGGCATGTTCTCCTCCTCCAAGGCGTTTTCGAGCGTGGAATTTTTTCGGAGCCCTGGTTTCGGGGGGTCCATTTCCCCGGCATCGATCGCATCCCAGTCCTCCGACGGGACGCGTGCGAATGAGGGAAGATACCGAGAGAACTGCTCTGAGCGGTTGAGACCCTCAATAAGGCGTCTATCTGCCTTGTCGTGCTTGAGGTACTCACTGATCATGTTCGGGACGATTGCAAGGATCTTGAAATCTACCTGTTCGGGCATCTTGTCGACAACCCGCTTGTATGTTCGTTTGAATCCGGCCCGATTCATGTCGCCTGGTGGGATGGGGATAATCGTTCGTCCGGCCGCACCATACGCGGCCTTGGCGATATGGCTCCACTCGCCCCCACCATCCATGATGATGTAGTCGTACTCACCGTTGTTGAGAAGAGGCTGCGTGAAATTCTTCTTTAGGAGCGTGATGCTGTTATCGCTGAGTTCGCTCTCCAGAGTGCTCAGTTTGACCGACGCCGGAACGAAATCCCATTCCCAATCAGTGGGGAAGATGTACTCGTCGAACTCGCCGTACTCGTGGATAACGATATTCGTGAGGTCGTGTGTCGGATCCTCAAAGACATCGTGATAGCCGAGACTTTCGGTGATGTGGCCGTTTGGGTCGAGATCCATGAACAAGACGTCGTGGCCGTGCTGAGACAGCCGGTCAGCGAGATTGAGTGCGAGGAGCGACTTTCCCACACCCCCCTTTAGCATATTCACGCTCACTGCCTGTCCCGTAATCGGTTCTGCTTTCTCCTCCTGGAATTCAAGTGAATCAGTACTCATGATTGGTATTGTGGCATGACCAGTGTAGCCCGCGCAACCGGATGATTATCGATTCTGGAATGCTGTTTGCCCGAAATTAGCGATTCTGGTCGCTGGAACCTCCGGAACACCTGTGACCAGTCATCTGATAATACGTGCTCCATACTCTGCCTGTGCTGAGTCGGGAGATAAATCTTTGTCAGACATAAGTCAGCGAACTGTGAATAGCCAGCAAGGTCAGCGAGTTTTGCTGAGTCAGCACACAAAGTAGGCTATAGATAGCATACTGAATATGCCTACTCTACCAAGTTAGCTTAGTACGCTAAGTTAACTGAGTCTGCTAACACAGCATAGCCAGCTTAGCTTACTTAGTGGACCATCCAGTAAGTTCGTACCCAGTAGCGGTACCTACTGAAGGTAAACCTGCGCAGAAGTGTCGAAGCAGGCTTCTGGAGATCCGACGAACGAGCCGTCGAGGGAGATCGATGGCTCGTACCGCTCATCGCTGTACTTGTAGAAGGCATATCCCCACGAGTCAGGATCGCCTGTCCAGGTGAGTCGGCAGAGTTTCGTTGGCGTCTGCCGAATCTGTTCTTTCTCTTCCTTGGTTGCAGTTGGACTGATCCACGGATCACTCGTGACTGCGTCAATGTATGCGTATTCGCCCCAGAAGCGAACATCCACACGCGCGCACCGCTCGCTCCACGCGGTGCGCGCGTGGGTCTCAAGACGATCTGTGAGCGTTCGGCGTACTGACTTAGGGATTTGTGCCATACTATCCAGACGCCACTAACGAGCTTTACTCTACCGCTGGGAGCTTCTCAAGCAGCCGTTTCATATCTTCTGTCGTGTAGGTCCACTCGAACGGCTCTGGAACCGCGTTCCAGAGCACTTCGAATCCCGCGATTTGGTGCATCAACGCAACGATGGAATCGAAACTGCCACCGGTTAACGCTTTGCGCGTCAGCACTGAGAAGTAGAGTTCGATCTGATTCAACCAGGACGCTCCCTTGGGAAGATGAAGCCCTTCGACGTTATCGTACTGCTTTTTCAGCCACCTTGTGAACGTATTTGGGTGGTGAGAGGTCCCGTTGTCAGTAATCCAGAAGACGCGATCTGCCTGCTGGCAGATCGGCTCGGCCATTACCATCTCAACGAGCCGTTCGAAATTCGCTCGCGTATTCTTCACCACACACTGTCCGTAGACTTCTCCTGTCCCGACGATGAGCGCCGCCTGATACGTACAGCCACCGTGGCGGTCGTACTCATGCTCAACCCGAAGTGGACGGCCCGGTCCCGGCGGGTTTCGGTGCCGGGACCGGGCTTTGATGGCTGTCTTTTCGTCAGCACAGACGACCACATCTCCATCAGTCAGGTCTTCGCCGTTCCACGTTCCGTTGTATAGGTCCAGTACGGGCGCAGCTTTCTGGGCAAAATCCGGATCTCGTGGTGTCTTCCACGAGGTTACTGTCCACGGTTTGATCGCCGCCTGCTTGAGCCAGGCGGCGATCGTTGATGGTGATGGGCAGGGATCGATCTCACAGACGGCGACCATGTGAATATCAGTGATGCTCAACCGAGAGAGTGGAAGATCGCGTTGAGCCGGAAGTTCACACGCGAGAGCGTTGATGAGTGCTCGAACGGTATCATCATAGATGCGTGGTCGGCCGGACCGGGGCTTGTCAGCAAGCCCGGTCCGGCCAGTACGTGTGTAGCGATTGCGCCATTTTCGCGCAGTCTTGCGATTACAGGCGAGTTGCTTGGCAATTTGGGTATTATTGTAGCCGCGAGCAGCTAACAGAACGATCCGGGCTCGGAGCACATCACGTTGAGGCGCAGTAGCTCTGCGGACGACAGCTTCGAGATGAGTCCGTTCTGGGTAAGAGAGGCTGATCTGAGCAGGTGTTGAGGTGGTACGAGACGACATGAGTTCATGGTCACTCGACTTGGCAAGATCGTTTGGTTCAGCTAGTTCCAGATAATCTGATCGAACTTTCTACGTTCGTTTTATAGCGGT
>NZ_JBNTJU010000067.1:0-4224 GCF_051195015.1 Halococcus sp. AFM35 | reverse complement strand
GCCGATCAAGATCTTCTTCGGTCAGATGCCGAACAATCCCTTTTCGACGATCGCTACTCATTGTGTCACCGTCTCACCCTATGCCCATAACTTCCCTTGGTCACTATAGCATCAGTCGCGCCGTCGTCGGCTTTGAGTAGAATCCGTGCTCTAGTGATATCCTCGGCCTTGTGGACACCGCTCGAACAAACCATCTGCCTGATTCCAGACATGCCGCTTTTAGATAAAGCCCCCTCGCCATCGCGGTCTACGTTTTACCTTGTGGGCCCTTGTTGACAACAGTATGCCAGTAGAGAGTGATGTAATCACAGTAGAAATAGACGATAATATAGCGGAAATTGTGCTAAATCGGCCCGAACAGAAAAATGCGCTGTCCCAGACGCTGGCCCGCGATCTCACCGAGGCAGTAGCAAGCTTGAACGAGACAGACGTTCGAGCGGTCACCGTCCGAGGTGCGGAAAACACGTTCAGTGCTGGAGGTGACTTGCAGCAATCACCGGACGAATTCACCGAGGAAGTTTCAGCATCGGTCGATGCAATCGAGAAAATCCATACATCACCGATTCCGTATATCGCCGCCATTGAGGGCGCAGCCGTCGGTGGTGGGCTCGAACTGGCGCTCGCCTGCGACCTTCGTATTGCCGACGAGAACGCGAGCCTCGGACTGCCGGAAACGACGGTGGGAATATTTCCGTGCGCCGGAGGGACGCGGTTTCTCTCGCACATGATTGGGACGGCGCGGGCAAAGGAGCTTATGCTCACCGGCCAGTTGATCTCCGGAGAACAGGCGGCATCGTGGGGATTAGTGAACCGTGCCGTAGAAGCTCCTGCCGTTATGGACACCGCTCACGAACTCACCGAGACTATCAGTTCGAACTCGCCGACAGGAATCGAAGCGACGCTTCGATCAACGAACGAAGCATTCGGCAGGCCGATAATCGAGGGAATGCGGTGGGACGTAGACCTCGCTCGAACAGTCGCTCACCACCCTGATTTCCAAGAAGGAAAGCAGGCGTTTCTTGAGGGAAGAGTTCCCGAGTTTCAGGATCGGTAGATTAGTACGATATTATTACAGATTCGATTCCCCGAGAGTGACTGTAGCGGTTCCTGTTGCAAGCTCAGTACCCTCGTCGGTCTCTGCAGTAAGCGCGAGTTCGATAGTGGTAGCGTCGGGAGCTTCCTGTACTTCCTCTACGACCCCAAACGCATGGATCGTTTCCTCCGGAAGGACTTTTTCGACAAATCGGATATCGAACGTAGAGACTCCTTCGATGCCAAACCACTGCGTGACGACGCGTGATACGATACCCGCGACGAACATTCCTTGACCGAACACGCCCTCGTAATCCGCGTTCCGGACATGCTCATCGTCGTAATGAAGCGGGTTGAAGTCCCCGCTCGCACCCGCGTATCTGACGAAGGTTTCACGGCTGATGTCCTCGACGGTTATCCTTGGACCTTCATCACCGACCTCAACTGCGTCTTCTAGCGAATCGAAACTCATCGTCCACCCTCGTCTTCGTCAGTTGTTGGAACTTCGATGACGGTCATTCGTTCCGTCGCGACGGTCTCACCATCCTCGTCCCGGTATTCTGTCTCCTGGACCGCAAACGTCAACATCCCTTTCCCGGAGAATTCCCGTTGATACACGTCTACGAGCGTGGCACTTGCGGAAAGGGTGTCCCCGACATAGATTGGCCGTTCAAATCTGAACGAATGCTCACCGTGTACCTCACGCCGCTTGTCGAATCCCAAGTCAAAAACGGGGTCACGGTCTAGACCCTCGCGTCGGTAGCGTGGAAAAACCGACGTCCGGAGGAACGTAATGGGGGCTGGAATCGCCTGTAGGCCCGCTGATTGCGCAGCATCTTGCTCGTAGTGTACTGGATCTTCGCACCCAAGCGCGTGAGCGAACTCGGCGACTTTGCCAGCTTCGATTCGCATTTCATCCACGATATCTTCCGATCTTCCGATCATCGATTTCAGTTCGGCGATCGGACGGTTTGGCATAGTTCGTTAGCACCTCTCATCGTCCGCAACTTCGACGAGATCAGTTTTGTACTGGGACGGTTCGATTTCGCTTGACGAGACGAGAGTAGGATCAATCCGTACACTGAGTCTATTTCTGACGGTAGAGGTGAGTTCCTTGATGATTTCATCATCGTTGCGAGAGGTGGGTTCGTCTCTAGCAACTCGGACGGGAAGTGGTGACGTGAATTGGGTTTTTCCCTCGTGGGGAAGGACGATTTTCATCCGGGGCGTAACGCCCTCGACCTCGACAACTACTTCGCGAATCGCCTCGGGATAGACGTTCTTAGCCTTGTAGATTAGCATATCATCAGCTCGTCCGACCACGCGGAGGCGTGGCGTGGCTAGACCACAGGTGCAGTCCATCCCAAGAACTCGCACGTAGTCACCGGAACGGAAGCGCAACAGCGGCGTTGCTTCTCGAAGAAGTGGTGTGTATACGAGTTCGCCTTCTGCTCCGGCTTCAAAAGATTTCTGCTCTCCAGTCTCTGGATCGATTAGCTCAGGGTGAACTCGTTCATGCGCGACAAAGTGTGCTCCTTGTTCTGCCTGGCACTCCGCCGCGACCGCTCCGGAAATGTCACCAAGACCCATCACGTCACGGACACCGTTGACACCCCACTGAGTTCGAATCTTCTCACGGATTTCGGGGTTTCCGAGACCTGGCTCGCCGCCACCGATGAGAAGACGAATGCCAAGTTCGTCGAGACCGTGGTCGAGAATGTCCGGAGCGCGTTCGATAAGGTACTCGAGGTGGGACGGGGTCGAGTGGAGAACATCCGGCGAGAGGTCTTGGAGGACGGTGAGAAGCTGCTCGCTACTCCCGCCACCTGCGGGGACGACATTTGCCCCGAGCTTTGCGAACCCGTTGATGTAGGGAAGGCCGCCAGGAACGATTGGTCGGCCGATGGCGTCGACTACAGTGTCATCAGCCCGGACGCCCATTGTCTTGGCAGCTCTCGCGACTACCGTTTCCCACCCGTCCCGGTCCTGCTTGGTCAGTCCGAAATACGTCGGCTTCCCGGTCGTTCCCGATGACGAGAGCGTGAGATTGAGATCGGCTGTATCGACGGCTTGGTGCTCGCCGAGTGGCCTGTTGGAAATCGTCTCACCCTGGCATCGACGCTCGTCGTCTTTCGTTGTAAACGGGATCAGTGAAAGATCGTCAAGGGTCTGGATATCATCCGGGTCTACCTCCCACTCGTCGAACTTCCGGCTATAGTAGTTCGATTCCTCAGCAAGATACATGACCTGATCTTGCAACAGCCGTTCGTGGGTTTCTAGAATCGCATCCCACGACTGCACTTTCAATCCGTTGTCTCTATTTGTCATGGTAGACGTATCCAACGAGTGCGCCGAAGAATATTATAAAAGAATAGTGAGCAAGCGCTGGTGACATTAAACCAGCTACTTTCTGGGAATGTGACTCTAAGGGCTACGCGCGGAAACTGACTATCGTTCGTTTCCGTCCGCTGATTCGTTCCGAGCGCCTTCAAGCACTCGTCGAACGTCCTCGGGAAGAGGGACGGTTTCGTCACCACCGACAGGTAAACAGACTCGCTGTTCGAATGCAGTAAAGGCCGTCGTGCCATCCGCATGTCTCGCTACAATCTCGAATCGAAGGCTCGTCTCTCCCACAGTCGGAGTAACTGTAAGCGTAAGCGTATCACCGGCAACGGCCGGATTTTCGAACTCGATACCAGCTTCTATGATCGGCAAACCTAACTCCCGTTCATCAATCAACTCCCGAAACGGATAGCCGAGCGACTCCATGAAGCGTTCGGTAGTCCGTCGGACTTCGCTCATCAACCGGGGATAGAAGCCGATCTGAAACATATCGACATCGCCGAACCTGATCGTCCACTCCCGAGTGTACATACTAAATCAATGTACCGAGATGAATGGTAAGTAGGTGTCGTACCCTAGCGGAAGGTGTCTTATTGCCCATGCAATCCATAAAATGAACTCCTCTTGACAATTGCTAAGGGGTAAACGTGAGGGCGTCATAGAATAGTACTCACACCGTGATCACGGTGCTTCCCGGATTGTCTCCTCGTTCGTAGTTGGTGATAGCGACGACGAGACGGAGACACAGCGCGAGAAACACCTGCGCTCGGGCGTGGACGCGGCCTCGGGCGCGCAGCGTCCCGAGGCCGCAGTCTTTGACCGCATCGTTCGTTCGCTCAACCTGCGTCC
>NZ_JBNTJU010000066.1:0-4346 GCF_051195015.1 Halococcus sp. AFM35 | reverse complement strand
TGACAAAATCTACCATCAACTCGATCTTGATCATAGGGTTTGCTCACAAGAACACATTTGGGTGTCGAAAGTGGGGTAGATTCCAGGTTCGCCTTCCTCATCATCCCTGAGACTGTTCGGCGTCGCAGGAAGAACAAACCCGATAGCGTCAGACTGGGCAAGCACCTCTAGCTCGTGATACGAGAGCGGTCTCTCTGGAAACCCTTTGAGCATGGTGATTGATTGCGCGCTGAGGAATTGATGATTTCGGCTATCGGAGCGTGGCTCCCTGCGACGAGATTTTGAAATTCACCAAGAGTATGAATAGACAAATGCTCGATTGTTCGCTTTCGTACTTCGGCATCGATCTGTAACTCTTCATCCCTTCCGTCTGCTGGGGCATGTTTACTTTCATGGTGATTTACAAAGATATAAGTACGGATCACTGGGAGTAGAGGTTGCATGACGGATCTCATCGTCAAATCGGCGGTCAAGGAACAGCTCGCAGACCAGAACGTCTCGGCGGATTTCTACGACGCGCTGGATAGCGACGTCCGAGACTTGCTCGCGGATGCGGCACGGCGCGCAGAGGCCAACGAGCGCAAGACTGTCCAGCCCCGCGACCTCTGAAGCAGACGGAGTAGCAGATATTTTCCGAATACCGATGTATTTTAGTCTTTGAATGACCAATAGTGGGATATGTACGATTTGACTGGCTTCCAGCGCGACCTGCTGTACGTGGCAGCCGGCAAGGACGAACCGCACGGGTTGGCACTCAAAGACGAACTCGAACAGTACTACGAGGGTGAAATCCATCACGGACGGCTCTATCCGAATCTCGATGAACTGGTCGACAAGGGCCTGCTCGAAAAGGGGAAGATCGACAATCGAACGAACTACTATCAGGTGACCCAGCGTGGCCGCCGCGAGATCGAAGCGCGCCGCGAATGGGAAGATCAATACACCGCTGCTGAAGCCTGAACTATGGGTGGTGTTTCGCTCCATCGGGTCGACGCCCTCGCTGTCTCGTTCTCATCGAGAGCAGTACCGAATACCGGCGACGGAGCGGGGGCGAGCTAATGGTCGAGATTCCTGATCAATTGGAGAGTTTGTTCACCGGCTCACTCGAGGAAAACGACGATTCGTACAGGATCGAGGTGCCAGAGGACGCACTCGATCTGGGCACGGTTTCGGCCGGTGAGACCTATCGAGTGGCAATCCTCGGCGATTCTCACTCCAGCGAGCGCCACCAGGAGCAACCATCCGTAGATTCGACACCGACGCCACCGGTATCGACTGGCGATGTCCGCGAGGTGACCATCGAGACGCTGGGTGACCAAGGCGACGGGATAGCGAAAATCGAGCGCGGCTACGTACTGATCGTGCCCGGAGCGCGTCCTGATGATGAAGTGATCGTCGAAGTCACCGACGTGCGCGAGAATTTTGCATTCACGACTGTTCACGAGGATACAGACCAATCCGAGAATTGAGTGCCGACAGTCACAGTCAATTGGTGAGCGATTCGATGAGAGTGATTCGCTATTTGTCGAGAGAAATCGGCTGACGGGAATACATTTATCACATAGTCCGTACTGTGTTCGCGTGGGATTATCATGGCAAGCGATGTCCACCGAAACTTCGTCTTGCGCGACGAGAACGGTGAGGAAACAAGCGTGTACTCGGGAAAGATACCACGACAGGCAGCGCTGAAAGCCGCTCGGCGGCTTGATCCAGCCGAGAGCGAATCGCAAGCGAGCCGCACCCAGTTCCGCCTGCGAGAGAAGGGAACAGAGAAACTCCACATCTGCGAGGGATGGGCGTGGCGCGACGAAGCACCCCCAGACAAACCCGACTGGATGCCCGAGACGATCACGGAAGCGAACGTCTCGAAAGAGGGCGTCGAGCATCTCGACGAACTGTAGCGCGCTTCCCGGCACAGATTGATATACAGGCGGTTGAAACACCAAGTATGAACGAAGAGCGGCGGATACCGCCGTTCGCCGAGGACACGCTTGAGCTGTTGACCGACGCCGCGGGTGGGACCGGCGAAGCCCTCCCGAGAGACGAGGCCATCGACCTGATCACCGACGTCGAGGGCGTCAGCAAAGCGGGTGCTGAGGACACGCTCACACAGCTCGAAAGCCGTGGCTACATCTACTACGTTGAAGAGCAGATTCGCATCACGCCGACCGACGAGTGACCAGCACCTCGGAATTGGCGTGACTTCACTTTCGCTCCGTTTGGAAAGCCTCTATAATTGTCCGGTGGGTAGCCGAGCATCGAGGACAGAACGATCTGGGCCTCGAAAGAGCTTCACACGCTCTCTGTCCCTCTTAGTCATGATACAGACAGTCAGACGGATGCTCTCGCGTACGACAGAGGAGGCGGTCGTCGAGTGCCGTGACTGCGGTGCGAACGTCGAGCCAGAGACGGATATCTGCCCGACCTGCAACTCAACTGAGATCGCATCTTACGAAATCGGCCCGTGAATCGTGGAGCTGCGTCGCCTCCGTTGTCACCCAATTGGCGTAGAGTGGTTGGGAGAACGCGCCAGAGAGTAGATTTTCACTCGAAATCCGGTGTATCGCCCACGGCTCTTTAGACAGTGGCTCTCTGAATCGGAACATGGCGATTCCGTTCGGCGCGACGTGGGGCACGCTGATCGAGCGCTGTGAGGAACTCCCCGACGAGGCGACGCTTATCACACCGTTGGCTTCGACACGATTCCGTGTCAGCGACGTCCAAGACCAGCGTATCATCATCGAAGACGTCGATTCGGGCGAGTCACAACCCTTGCAACGCGAGCAGTTCGAAGCGCTCGCCGAGCATACCCGCGACGCCGTCGACGGCTACGAACTCGAACGACTGCCACCGAAAGCCGAACCGTACGCGGCAGTGCTTGGACTCCACCCGCGCTACGTCCTCGACGAACGCGAGAACACGCTGACCGAACTCGACGAAGCCGACGAGAGCGCCGTGCTGGACGATGCACCACACTTGTCGATGACTGCGAGTGCCGAAGGCGAGCAGGACAGCTCCCGTGAAGAACCCGAGATTGACGTCTATTCGGATATGCTATTGCTGATCGATGCGCTCGAACGCGAGGATATGACCGCTCTCGATGACGTCGAGACACCCGTGCTGGTCAACCTCTACACGCTGCTGTCGGACGTCCAGCGCAACGCCAACGACCTCCGGAAGGACGTGACCGACGTCCTCTTGGAGCGCGTCGGACACGACCGGCCACTACATGGTCAGTATGGCTCAGTCCAGCGAACGACGCGGCGGAACCGCTCGCTGAAAGACGACGAGGAAGTGCTCGACGCGTTCGCAGAGACAGGAATCGACCGTGAGCAACTACTTGGTGTCGACCGCTCGAAAGTCGAGGAAGCGCTGGATGTCGTCCCAGTGTCCGAGGGAGACGTGTACGACGTGAGCGAGAGCGAGTACGTGCGCAAAGCCGAGGTAGACGAGGAACGCAAGGAGACGCGCTTGCAGGGGCTGAAAGATCGGCTGGCGGTCAGCGACGATCCCGAGGCTGACGTACTCCGTCAGGAGGTCGAGCGCTTGGAAGGGGAGATCGAGGAACTGACTGAATTCTCGCCAGCGAGTTCGTTCGAGACGCAGACAGAAAGCGGCTGAGGCGGACGATTGCGGACGATATTGTATTCCGGCGCTGGCCCCTCTACGGCGTTGGTGGTCTGGCCTTGTGTAACGCTTGACGGCCTTATGCGCCTTCGATTGTTACACCTATGGAAATCCTGCTGGCTGAGTAAACCACCGCCACCAGTATAGCTTTTAGGGTGATCAGATTCTGATACACTCTGATGTGGAAAACCGACGGAAGGCGTTGCTGTCTATCCTCATTGCGGTCGGTGCTGTGCGGTGCTGTCTGTGATTTCAGTAGAGTTACCAGCCGCTCACCGACCGCGATATCCCCGTCAGTGAGGGACGCCGGTCAGGCGTCCCTCACGCACTCACACCTGGTGGGTCATACACCTCCTTTCGATCCAGCATATGGAAGATTGAGACCAGTAGTTTCCGAGCGGTTGCGACGATTGCTTCCTTCGAGCTTTTTCGCCGTGCTAACCGCTTATGGAACCGACTCAAGTACTCGTCTTCGCTCTTATAGACTGCGACATACGAGCACTGAACCAGAATCCATCGCAACTTCCCTGAACCTTTCTTCGAGATCCCGCCTTCGAACCGCGAGTCGCTAGGGGCTAGCGTAAGCTATTGACGTCCAGAAATCGGTCAATCCAGTCGGCAGCGAAGCTCAGACGATGCGTTAGTTCGAGGAACGTCCCCTCAACGAGAGCGCGGAAGTCGTCCGCGCTCTCGGTCGAAATCGGCGAGATGGCACGCTT
>NZ_JBNTJU010000065.1:0-4924 GCF_051195015.1 Halococcus sp. AFM35 | reverse complement strand
AGTTCATTGGCTGCTTGGTTCGGTCGCATCAACTGACCAAGCAGCCCGTTCATCTAACCCGCTTTGTGAGGTACTGAGACTGGTTATACCTGGCGCAAATACGTCCATCGGTCCGCGACTCGATAAGATTGTTTGAATCAGCGAATTGGAGTTGATCTAGCCAGAACTATTGTGTACGCGCTATCGAAAGTTATCAAAATCAACTAACATGAACGTATTCCTGACGAGACGGTGGATAGGGGAGAGACCGTGAGTTATTCACAGAGGTGTGACATACCCGTTCTATAGTGTCCTCTCCGACGACTCGTTGTTCACGGTGACAACTGACAAACACTGAGTCGGCAGGAGTGGTTCACAGCCAGTCTGGCGTCGGGCGGTGCTCATATGCTTCGATATCGTGAATGCTGACTGAACGATCGTCTGCATCGGGGAGTTCGAGGTCCGCCGCTTCGTACATATCGTAGAGAATACCAATCTGCTCGTAGAGCCCGACCTGGTTGAGCAAGTTGATGCCGTATTCGGTGACAGCGTAGTATTTTCGCGGAATACCGTTTGGGACGGAATTGTCCGTCTCGGCATCCATCGTCTGAATGATGGGGCTGTCGCGGCGGGCGAGATCACGGAGGTGGTCACGGATGGTGCTCTCGGTGATGTCGTTCCGGGCGGCAAGCTCAACGGCGCTCAACGCAGCGGTGGGACTGGCGAGAATTTGCTGAAGGAGACGGACCTTTGTCTCGGTGAGAATCGCGCGCAGATCGCTGAGACGGTCGACCTCCAACTCGTGCTCTGGGAGGGCAGTTTTGACGCCACTGCTGTCATCAGCAGCCCTAGACGCATGCTGCATCTCCTTGGACATACACGTTGTTTGGGTTTCCATCGTCATATGTTTTGCGACGACCATCGACAATCCTGAATCGTGGGTATATACAAGTGCCACACCACCACTAAGACTGAATGACGGACGCGCCACCGCACATCCAAGATTTACCTCGGTTGGAGGATGCTGACTTCCTGTTCGGCGGGTATACTGGTGAGGGAGTGCAACAGTTCCATGATGCGGCTATCGCGCTCTTCACGGACCTCGATGACTACACCGGGAATGACACCCGATATTTCATCCTCGGGAACTACGAATCAGCGAGGGAACGTGAAACGCCAAAGGACCGCCTGACAGCCGTGCGTGACAAAATTAATGAAGATATCCCTGATGCACGCGCGTTTCTCCTTGATGACCTCGACGAAACGAACGAACGGTGGGTGAATTTCTACCTGAAATTCCGCTATACGCTGATCGGCACCAATTACGTACTACTGGTCGCCGAAGATAACGACGGTGGGCACGAATTGGAACTTGGCGAAGTCCCGCTTGCGGACACGTACGTCTTCAAGCGTGACTACCGAGACGTTTCGATTGATTCTGATATTGAGTACGAGAAGTTCGACGCAATGATTGCAACCCTTTTCGAGACGATGGCAGAGAACAATCGCCTCGCACGATGGACGACAACCGACGAACTTCTTGAGAGTGTCAGAGAGACAGTTGACGAAACGCTTTGACTACGAACCATCGTTAGAAACCGAGTAAGTAAAAAGCGGAACTGGCACTCTTCTGTTTACTTGACCTCGCACGTTTATAACCGGCCGCCGCGAATCGGTCATTACGCGACCGATGATGCCGATCACGGAGTTTCTGTCCTGCACGAATTTCATTGATGACTTCGAGTGCTTCTCGTATCAGCAGAAACACCACGCGAAAACCTACGTGACGGGCCTTATTGCCTCCGGCAATAAGACCGTCGAGGGCATCTCGAAACGCGTTCTTCAATCGAAGAGCGAACGCGCTCTCAACAAATTCCTGAATCAGTACGACTGGGACGAAGATCGGCTTAACCGCGAGCGGTTGACCGCGCTCCAACAGCGCAACGAAACGCGGTGGTCACAGGACGGAGTCGTCATTCTGGACGACTCCGTCACCCACCGAACTGGCGACCAACTGCCGAACGCTGGCTGGTTCTACGACCACGCCGAAAACGACACTGTGTGGGGCCAGAACCTCGTGTTCAGCCAGTACGCCGACGAGAAAACCACCTACCCGCTCGGCTTCCGTCTCTACGAGAAGGAAGCCGAATCAAAAATCGACCACGCCAAAGCGCTTGTCAATGAAGCTCACGAGGTAGGTGTTCCGGCGGACACCTACCTCTTCGATTCGTGGTACTGTTCACAGGAACTCGTCGAACACGTCGAATCGTACGACAGGGACTGGATTTCCGTGCTCAAGAGCAACCGCCACGTCGAGTACGGCGGCGAGATGATCCGCGTCGATGCGCTGGCAGAGCGCATCGACACGACCGAGCGGGAGGTCGACGGCGAGACCTACAACATCTGGACCAAGAAGCTGAACGTCTCGAAGCTCGGCGAGAAGAAGGTCCTCATCTCGGAGAAGGTGACCGACGATGAAGACGAGGAGAATCCGGTGAAGTACCTCGTGACGAACAAGATCGATGCACCGACGACGCAGCTGATTCGCACGTACTCGATGCGCTGGCGCATCGAGACGTTCTTCAGGGACAGCAAGCAGGACCTGGGCTTTGAGGACTGCGAGGTCGAGCGGGACGCAGGTGCCAATCGGCATTGGCACCTGCTGATGTTGGCCTACAGTTGTCTTCGGCTGGGTGTTGCCGATAGCGCTCTGGGAACCGTGCTCTCACAAACGACGTCGCTGTGCAACGATCTCAAACACTCGCTGCAGGAAGCAGTGCAGAATCTGTTGTCGTGGACACTGAACAACGCTGATCAAGGAGTAGACGGTCTCATGGATGAACTCGAAGGGGTCTTTATATAGGTGCGAGGTCCAGTGTTTATTGTCCGTTCTTCTGAGGGCGTCGACGCAGTATGATATAGGGATGCTCAGAGGAACCCATAGTTTTCTGCGAGTCTTTCCCAGCAGTTGGAAGATGCAGCTGCGAGATAGGTATTCTATATACCAATTCTGGCTAGCGGACTACGGACGGCTCAAGATAGATAGCCTGTAGTCCGACAGAGCTACCACACTACTTTAACCCGCTCTGTTGGTTCACTCCAGTATGACTGATGATCCTCTTGGGGACCTCGAGTTCAGTGGCGATTCCGAATCCCGAACTCCCGAGGAATTCATTGACATCATACACGACCCCGATGTCCTCTATTGCTACATCAAAGATGCCCACAATAAAGCACGAGACGACCTCATCATCGACGCTGGCGATATCACGGAAGAGGTCCACGTACATGCCAAAGTCGAGGTGTTCCAGTCCGCCATCCAATACGTCGAAGCATTCGGAATCTACCTTCTCGCATACATTAAAGGTCGTGAAAATCTCATCGCTGACCTCATTCGAACTAAGCCGAGCGAAGTCGAGACCTTCTTTGAGTATCTTCAGAACGACGAGATTGATGAGTGGTTAGCAGAAAATGAAATCGAAGACGACTACCAGACCGTTCTTGAGACCATTTTCGGATATCTGTACCTCGACACCGTCGAGCACCCCGGAGAAGGCGAATTCACTGACGAAGAACTCCAGAGTAAAATCGATGACTCAACGGTTGTCCTCGATAGCGAGCTCAGATCCATCGGCGAGTTCTACACCATGTTTCATGATGTCTACAACGCTGTGAAGCACGGGAACAGGGCAATCCCGCAATCCCTAAACGAACTCCAATTTACCCCACACGAAGGTGACGACGAGACAGATGGAGAAGCAATTGATGCAGCAGTGGATATGGAGTTTGTTCTGTTTGTCTGCAAAAACTCCCAGGGGGAACCCTACCTCACCATTCTTCCAATAGACTTCCTGCTCGAGCATACGCTCTCGGTCATCGAGAAAACACACAACCTGTTCACGCACCTCAAAACTATCTCACACGCCGTCATTAAAAATGAACCATTCGACATCTCGTTTTTCACCTACACAGAAACCACCACCGACGAAAACGAGCAGAACAAGGACAGTGAGCCAGACTGGATTACCGCACACCAGCCGGGCGGCATATTCATCCTACCCCGAACCGAACAAACAGCAGCGCTTCTTTCAGAACCCGCCGAATGGACGTTCGCAGCCCGCCTCACTCTTGACGATGATACCCTCGTACTGACGACTCGAAACAACAACGATATCTCCGACGACTATCCCATCTTGGTCTCAATTACACAGCAAGGACTCGTGGGGCTAACACCGCGCCCTATCCTCAACCTCACAATCAACTTCACTATCAACGATCTCGACGCACTCCAATACTACGAGCTACTCCAGTTCCAAGATTTCCTCGAAGACCGTGCTCTCGATAGTACCCGAGTCGTCGACGAGCAGAGCGACACCGAGATTCCAGTCGGCACTCCTGACGACTTCCCGCTTCCAGAACTCGAGGAATTCCTTAACCGTGAACGCATGGAACAGATCGCGCTCCTCCAGAAAATCACACAGCAACGGATCCCCATGCCACTCGCCGTCTCCGCTGATCAAGAGGCAATCATCGACAAATGCATCGAAGCAAATCTGACTCGCGAGGATGCTGTTGAGGCGGTCGAAAACATAGAGCAACTCGGAACCGATCGTGAGTTCACCGAGATAGTCGTCGAAAAGAGATCTCCAAGTATGGATGTCCTCGAAACTGAGTACATCGACTCTCTACCGGGTACAGTGGATTTCACGCTCACGGACGACGAGACAGGCGAAAACGATACGCATGACGCCGGAACAGTCCGATTCCCGACACACGTTAATGATGTCACCTTCGACGAACTCGTCGAATCATTCCATACGGACGGCGGTGGTGCAGAAGTCTTCACAAGGAATACGGTAGGACGGATTTGATGTGTCCAGCAAGTCCGTCCTACCGGATAATGCGACGGTCGAACAGGTTTTCAAAGCATTGGAGACCGAGACGG
>NZ_JBNTJU010000064.1:0-6322 GCF_051195015.1 Halococcus sp. AFM35 | reverse complement strand
CAGGTCACTGATTCATCCGCTTCATTCCTACAACGTATCAGCTATTGGGCTGTTGAGCCAAAGTGGACAACTAGCGAGAATCATCCGTATGACGACGACAATCACAGTCGAGGGAATGAGCTGCGACCACTGTGAACAGACCATCGAGGAGGCTCTCCAGGGTGTCTCCGGAGTCTCGAATGTCCGCGCGGATCGCGACTCAGAGCGCGCCACAATCGAGGGTACTTCTGATAACGACGCCCTCGTCCGGGCGGTCGAGGACGCGGGCTACGACGCCTCGGTGTAATCCACACGCAGATGAGACGTCCGAAAGGACAATATAGTGTAGAGAACACACTACCATACATAACACCATGACGTACACGCTGACCACGACCACCGACGAACCGTTCGACGAGGCAGTGACCGCCACGACCGATGCCCTCGAAGAGGAGGGATTCGGCGTCCTCTGTGACATCGATGTCCGCGAGACGCTCAAACAGAAACTCGACGTCGACACCCGACAGTACCGCATCCTCGGGGCGTGTAACCCCCAACTCGCCCACGAGGGTCTCGACGAGGAACCCGAACTCGGTACACTTCTACCCTGTAACGTCATCGTCTACGAATCCGACGATAGCGTGACCGTGAGCGCGGTCGACCCCGGACAGCTGGTCGGCATGACCGGCAACCCCGCGCTCGATTCCATCGCCGAGGAGGTCCACGAGCGATTCGAGCGCGTTCTCGAAACCGTTGGCGAGGGGGCGTGAGGATGGCGGAGACCCGAACGGACCTTTCGACGATTCTGCTGATCGGTCTCGGGATACTGATTCTGATCCCGTTGCTCATGATGGGGTTCGCAATGCCGATGATGGGCGGGATGTACGGCTACGGCGGGCAGGGGACGTTCGGACTCGTCGGGTTGCTCGTCCCGCTCGCCGTGCTCCTCGTGGTTCTCGGGGCCGGCTACCTCCTCGTCCGTCGCGTGACCGACAGTGCCGACTCGCGTGATGCTGCGCTGGAGGAACTCCGCAGCGCCTACGCGCGCGGCGACCTCTCCGACGAGGAGTTCGAGACCCGTCGGCGGAAGCTCCAAAACGAGTGAGCCATCACATGAAAGCGAATCTTTCCCGACGAGAGCTGCTCGCAGCCGCCGGGAGCGCCTCCTTCGGCGTGCTTGCCGGCTGTTCGTCCTCGTCATCAAGCGCCGGCTCGTCCTCGGCAACCACCTCGGCAACATCGAACGCCGACCCATCCAGCACGACGGCCGCCCCGCAATCGTCGGCGGTCCCGAAAGACGCCGACCAGCGGCGGGCGCTCACCGCCACGACCGGCTCGATTTCGCCTGGCGGAACCGACCGCCCGAATCCAGCGTGGCTCTATGACGGGCGGATGCCCGGCCCCGAACTGCGGGTCGCCGAGGGCGACGTGCTTCGGGTCGATCTCGAAAACCGACTCCCCGACCCGACGACGATACACTGGCACGGGATTCCGCTCGCCAACCCGATGGACGGCGTGCCGAACGTCACACAAGCGCCCGTCAAACCTGACGGGACGTTTACTTATACGTTCGAGGCAGCCCCGGCTGGGACGTATTTCTATCACAGCCACGTTGGACTCCAGCTCGACCGCCATCTCATCGGCCCGCTCATCGTCGAAGAGGAATCGCCACACGTCGCGTTCGACCGCGATATCGTCGTACTGTTCAACGATTACCTACTGGGTGCCCCGCGGCCGGAATCCGAATGGAGCACAGGGGGCGGAGGCGGGATGGGCGGTGGCATGGGTGGCGGTGGAATGAGTGGTGGCGGGATGGGCCGAAATCAGATGGGCGGTGGGATGAGTGCGGCCTCGCGTCCGGACTACGCAGGACTGCTTGCGAACGGCCGTCTCCCTTCGAACCCGCCGGAATTCACCGTCGAGAAGGGCGAGCGACTCCGCGTTCGGTTCATCAACGCCAGCGGCGCAACGACCTTCGGTGTCGGCGTCGGCGGCCATCCACTGAACATCACCCACGCCGATGGCCGACCGGTCGAACCCGTGACGACCGACTCGTTCGACTTCGGTCCCGGCGAACGGTATGATGCGGTCGTCGAAGCGAACAACCCCGGAGTGTGGGCCATCGAGGCCCGGTCAGTCGACGGCGACGAGTCGTCGGCGAGCGCGACGCTACGATACGAGGGCGCTACTGGCGACCCGCGCGGGCCGTCGTTCGATGGCAGCCAACTCGAATACGGCGACCTGCGTGCGGTCGAATCCATCAAAGGACTACAGGGGTCACCGGACCGGACGTTCGACGTCACCCTCTCGGCGGGCCGCGATCCGGGAACGTGGCTCATCGACGGCCAGCGCTTTCCCGATGCGGACCCGCTACAGGTCAGCGCCGGCGAGCATGTCCGACTGCGGATGCGTAATCGAAGCCCGGTGGTCCACCCGATGCATCTTCATGGACACTTCTTCCGCGTCGGCGACGCGTTCAAAGACACGGTGATGGTGCCGGGCCATATGGGTCAAGTGACGATTGACTTCCGCGCGGACAACCCCGGCGACTGGCTCTTCCACTGCCACAATATCTATCACCTCGACGGCGGCATGGCACGTGTCATCGAATACGCCGACTGAGCACGAAACAGGACACCACACTACCTATGAGCGAACATTCAACATCTGACGAGACCGAACGAGCGCACGAAAACGGGACCACCGACACACCGCCGGCCCACCGGAGCGATAGCGGCAGTGACATCGCCCAGACCGATCATTCGGGCCACGAACAGATGTTCCGCCGGCGATTCTGGATATCGCTCGTTCTCTCGATTCCGGTCATCATCTTCAGCGAGTTCATTCAAGACGTTTTCAACTACACCGCACCGACGTTTCCCGGCAGCGAGTGGGTGACGCCGATTCTCGCGGTGGTCGTCTTCGCGTATGGCGGCGTGCCGTTCCTCTCGATGGCCCGCACGGAGGTCGAAAACCGCGAGCCGGGAATGATGATGCTCATCTCGCTGGCGATCACCGTCGCGTTCGTCTACTCGCTGGCGAGCCTCGCCCTGCCGGGAACGACGCCGTTCTTCTGGGAGTTGGTGACGCTGATCGACATCATGCTGTTGGGTCACTGGATGGAGATGCGCTCGGTCCGACAGGCCTCGGGTGCGCTCGACGAGCTCGCAAAGCTCATGCCCGACACCGCGGAACGGGTCACTGACAGCGGTGAGACCGAGGAAGTCCCGATTGATGAGTTGATCGAGGACGACGTCGTGCTCGTCCGTCCGGGTGCGAGCGTTCCTGCCGACGGCGAGGTAGTCGAGGGCGAATCGTCGGTCGACGAATCAATGATCACCGGCGAATCCCGCTCGGTCGACAAAGACCCTGGTAGCGAGGTCGTCGCCGGGACGGTCAACCAGGACGGCAGCCTCCGTGTGCGGGTGACCACGACGGGCGAGGAGACGACGCTAGCAGGTATCATGCGTCTCGTCGATGAAGCTCAGCAGTCGAAATCCAGAACACAGCTGCTCGCCGACCAGGCGGCGGGCTGGCTGTTCTATGTCGCGTTGGGTGTTGCGGCTCTCACGCTGGTCGGCTGGGTCATCGCAACCGGGTTCAATATCACTGTCCTCGAACGCGTGGTCACCGTCCTCGTCATCGCGTGTCCGCACGCGCTCGGGCTCGCAGTCCCACTCGTGGTTGCCATCAACACCTCGACCGCGGCGCAGAACGGGATGCTCATCCGAGATCGCATCGCCATGGAGGAAGCTCGCAACCTCGATACGGTGATGTTCGATAAGACGGGGACGCTCACGAAAGGTGAACAGGGCGTCGTCGGCATCGAAACGTCCGATGAGTGGAACGAAGAGCGGGCGTTCGGCGTGGCTGCGGCCGTCGAGGGCGACTCCGAGCACATGATCGCCCGTGCCATCCGGAACGCGGCCGACGAGCGCGACGTCGACCGTCCACGCGTCTCGGAGTTCGAGAACCTCCGTGGTCTCGGCGTCCGCGCTACCGTGGATGGGACGACTGTGCATCTCGGCGGTCCGAACCTCCTCAGAAAGTTCGACATTGAGCGGACCGAATCTATCACGTCGTTCGCCGAAGAGGCCGGCGCGAACGCACAGACGGTCATCTATCTCGTTCGTGAGGAAACCGACGTGGTCGCTGCGTTCGCGCTTGCGGACGTCATCCGCGAGGAGAGCCATCAAACGATCCGAGCGCTCCACGACATGGATATCGAGGTGGCAATGATTACCGGCGATTCCGAGGACGTCGCCGCCGCGGTTTCCGAAGAATTGGACCTCGACCAGTACTTCGCGGAGGTTCTCCCCGAGGAGAAGGACCAGATGGTCACGGAACTGCAAGAGGAGGGGAAGATGGTTGCAATGGTCGGCGATGGGGTCAACGATGCACCCGCGTTGACGCGGGCCGATGTCGGTATCGCCATCGGTTCGGGGACGGACGTCGCCATCGAATCGGGCGACATCATCCTCGTCGAGAACAACCCACTCGACGTGATGCGACTCGTCCGCCTCTCGAAGGCGAGCTACCGGAAGATGCAGGAGAACCTCGTGTGGGCGACCGGCTACAACGTCTTCGCGCTCCCGCTCGCCGCCGGGGTGCTCGCGCCAATCGGCATCCTGCTCTCGCCCGCGGTGGGCGCGGTGCTCATGTCGCTGTCGACGATCATCGTCGCCATCAACGCTCGACGACTCCGTGGAGTGGACCTCTCGTGAGCGGGCGTGGTCAGTCCATCTACGACTGGTGGAGTCGTCACGAAAGCCTGTTCAGCCGGCTGTACGATGTCGGTTTCCTCGGTCGTGAGACCGAATTCCGCGAGCGTGCGGTGGAATCACTCGATCTCAGTTCCGGCGAACGTGTACTAGAGCTTGGGTGTGGTCCGGGCAATTCCTTCGCCGCGCTTCGCACTCGTGTGGGGGAGTCAGGAGACGTAATCGGCCTGGATTACACCCACGGAATGGTGGAGCGCGCGGCCGAACGAGTTCGGAAGGCAGACTGGGAGAACGTCCATTCAATACGTGGTGATTCAGGTCGCCTCAGCGTCGGTGACGAGGCGTTCGACGCTGTCTATGCCTCGATGACGCTGAGTGCAATGGCGAATCCAGCGGGGGCACTCGATGCGGCGTATCGAGCACTCCGTCCCGGTGGTCGGATCGTCGTCCTCGATGCGCAGCCGTTTCAAGAGTTTCCGTGGACGCTCCTCAACCCGGTGATCGTTCCGCTCTCGAAATATGCGACGAATTGGTTTCCCGAGGAAAACATCCCCGCAGTACTCGACGCTCGATTCGTATCAACGACGGCAACTTCGTTCAACGGCGGAACGATTTTCATCGCCGCTGCACGAAAGCCGAGGCGGAAAGACGATATATAGTGAGATGAACCAGCCAATATCGGTGAACAACGACCTGATCGCAATTTTCCTATGAACCAGAGTGATGTTCGCACGCGGGCAGCGACGGGGTTCGCCACCGGTACGGCGCTCTCTGTGGGAGGACTTCTGTGTCTATCCTCGCTTCTGCGTGATGTTGGCCACGTGCATATCCTGTGGCCGACTGTCAGTGTTCTCGGAGCGGTTGCACTCACGGCCGTGGTCTGGATGGCTGTCCATCGCGCCTCGCCACCGGTGTCCAGACAGGCAGGCTGGATGGGTGTGTTCGTGGTATTCGGACAATCGATTGACGCGGTTTCGACGGCGGTCGGCGTCGACGTTCTCTCCGTAACCGAACAGGTACCGCTCTCCCGTGCTGTCTTGGAACTCGCCGCGACACTACCCACTGCGTCGATAATCGGCGTCGGGTGGCTTTTCGTCGTCCTCAAACTGAGTCTCGCAACGGGTTTGGTCTGGGTGGTCGCCACCGACAGCGACACGACATCACCCGGGACTCGACTTCTCTTTCTCGTAGCGGGGTTCGCCGGGCTGATTCCAGGGCTACGAAATCTCATACTCTACACGCTGGCATGATGGTGTGTTATTTCACCAGCGACAGACCACCCGATCTTGGAACTACGGGGAGGAGCCGCTCCCTCTCTCATATTTCCCAAAAGATACATGTTCTACCGTTCTGATCCACATCCATGAGACGACGTGCATTTCTCACTGGAGCCACGGCGGCTATGGTTTCTCTTGCAGGGTGTACTACTGATCAACTACTTGGATCGAATGATGACCCAACCGATAATCCAACAGGAACTGAAGACAAGAACCAACCGACTGAACAATCTTCAACGGTTATCTCAGACCCAGAGACAGTTTCAACTGCTGTGTTGAATAGGGGGACGGCGCGGTGATCACAGCTTCTCACAAACTTGTTCGATGTTCGAGATAGCGAACATC
>NZ_JBNTJU010000063.1:0-6499 GCF_051195015.1 Halococcus sp. AFM35 | reverse complement strand
TCACACCGAACTCCTCCTCACTCCGTTCATGAACCGACTTCGCTTCCAGCCGCAGTCATGCGGTTTTACTCTTAGCTAAAGACGAATGGCAAGTTTCGTTATCGCTATATTTGGCGAATAGAACTATGCTATCCCGCGTCGTATTGCCAATAATGACCACTCACTTCGTCCCGACCAAGACACGGTCCGCAATGGAAGTCGTCGAAACTGAGCGGGAATGGACTACCGACGAGCGCACTGCATTCGCGACATTCACCGATCGCATCACCAATCTTGATGTCGCCGCGGTCAACTCGTCGACCGATGAGCTCCAGCAGCCGTCGCCACAGCTGTTAGTATCATCGCCTCACACATCAAATGCAGCTGCCTCGCTTGAGGAAGTCCGTGACATCTACCGCGAGACGGTCATGGCTACCAATCACTACGCCGACGTCTACGACGATACACTCGAAGAAAGTATCGCTCAAGAGTTCGGACCAGAGGTCGCGACTGCCGTGCTAACCAGCGACCATCTCATACCACAACTTCGCGATCGGCTCGTCGAATACAGCCAACAAGCACGCGAGAGCCGCCGCTCGTTTCTGCAAGGCCTCAAAAGCGAATCCAGTGCTCTTGAGACTGCCGACGAGAAGCTGACGCGCTTGGGTGCCGATCTCAACAGGGTCGTTGGAACATGCTCATTCGACGACTGGACCGACACGGAGCTCGCTAATGTCGATGAACGTCTGCACTCGCGCGAACGAGAATGCGAGCAGTTACTGGTCGACCGACAGGCCGCTCTCGGTGAACGGCGGGCTGCCAGAACACACCATAATGATCACGAATTCAACGAGTACGTATACAGATCACTGTCGGTGACCTATCCTGTAGTGTCGGATACGACCAGTCTCATCGACACCCTTCGTACCGCCCAACAGAGTGTCGAACGGGCACTCACCAACCGAGAACTCGCGTCTGACAAAGAATTGTCCACAGCTGTTCTCTGTGAAGAATCTGATTGAAATCTGGTTCAGGGCCGTCGCATATCCTGAGCGACCGATTTCAGCTCTGCCACGAAGGTATAGTTCATGTTCCACGAGCAAGGTGATCTCACGCAGCTTCGAGAAGGGTTCTGCGGAACCCTTTAGGAAAGTCTTCGACGCTAGTCGTCGGTCGATCCCGGCGACTCAAAACCGTCGTCTGATTCGGAGTCAGACTCCTCGGCGAGATCGTCGGCGCTTTCGCGTGCGCTACCGACCCAGTCGTCGATGTTCTCGGCGACGTAGTCCTTGCTGCCCCAGCCGAGACCGATGCCGATGGCGATGGCCAGCGCAAGTCCAAGCGCACCGAACAGCGCCGTAACGAACGACGTGAACAGCGTCGTGAGCACGGACGTATCGAAGCCGGCCGTATCGAGCGCGAAGACGATGACGATGTAATAGACGAACAGCTGTACGGCGAGACCGGCGATATCGGCCGCCCGGCTCCTATCGGCGTTCGCCACGAGATCGCCGAGCAGGTCGGCGACGTAGATGCCGACGACGAGGACGGCAAGCCCGCCGAGCAGCAGCGGAATCTGGCCGATGAAGTCGGTCAGCGGCTCGGAGAGCGCCGGGAAATCGAGCGCATCCACTGCGGCGACCAGCGCGAAGTAGTAGATGAGGAACTCGACGAGCTTGCCGACGGCGTTGCCGATACCGCCGACGGCGTCCGTGAGGTCAGCCAGCGGCGTGTCACGGACGAAACCGTCGAGACCGAATCCGGCGACGATATCCCCGACGAGGTCGCCGACGAACCGGCCGATAGCAAACCCGGCCACGAGGATGACGCCGGCGACGATGACCTGTACCGCACCGTTCGCGACGTTCGTCAAGAATCCGCCAGGGATGGCGATGCCGGCGTAGTCGAGCGCGATGAGCAGCGCGAAGAGGTAGATGAGATACTCGACGAGTCTGCCGACGGCGTTGCTGATGCCGCCGACCGAGTCGGTCGCGTCTGCAACCGGTGTGTCGCGGACATAGCTGTCGAGACCGAACCCGGCAACGATATCGCCGGCCAGACTGCCGACAAACCGACCGATGGCGACGCCAACGATGAGGATGGCAACGGCGACGATTATCTGCACCAGCCCCCCGGCAACGTCCGTCAGGAAGACGCCGGGAACGCCGATCCCGAGGAAGCTGAGCGCGGCGAGCAACGCAAGGAGGTAGACGATGTACTTCGTGAGGTCACCGAGGGACTGTGCGACACTACTATCGACGTCGCCCTCGCGTTCGAGAGCCGTCCCCTCGGTGTACTGAGCAGGTCTGATGCTTTGAACAACGCGCTTGACCACGCCGCCGAGAATCCGGCCGAGAATCAACCCGAGCAGCAGGATGATAATTGCACCGATGATCAGCGGAATTGCACTGAGCAGTCCGTTGACCAACGGCTGTAGCGAGTCTGGAACTGTCTGAAGAATTGTACCATCAGCAAGGGTGTGTGATCTTGTCATGTAGTCTTGGTCTCCTAACTCACTGCTGCCCTCTGCATAAGACAGCAGTCACCTGTACACCTTCCGCCTCCCTCATAAATATATCTGTCAGTAAGAGTATTGGAGTTTCTATAGCTCGTTTGAGAATACGAGTATAGCTCTCTTAACCGAGCGCAATCCTCTGATTGTATCAAACGAACAAGTGAGCAGAGGAATCGATGCTAGCGTTTGCATTCCAAATCATGTATCTGAAATGGGAGATTGGATGCTAGACCAACAAACGCGGATTCAGTCGTCAGCTGGTGACTGCTCTGGTGCGATGGAATTTTCGACGCTTCCGGTAACTTCCGTGTAGGGATAAGGCATGCCGATGCCTTCAGCGTCGAAGCGCTTCTTGACCGCTTCAGTGAATGCTGCGACTGTTGGGCGGTAGTTGGTGCGGTTCGGGTTGATCCAGACACGCCCTGAAAGCACAACCGCCGAATCACCGAGACTTGTGACGGGCGCGGCAGGCTCTGGCTCAGTGAGCGCACCATCGAGGTTCCGTGCCTCGTCGAGAATCGCTGCGCGAGCCTCGTTAATATCATCGTCGTACTCAATACCAAAGTCAACATCAACTCTAAGCTGATCGTTGCCAGTAGGATTGGTGACAACAGCGTTAGCAAGATCGCTGTTCGGGACCGTCACCTGTTCGTTGTCAAATGTATTGAGCTTCGTAACCCGGAGTTGGATCTCCTCAACAACGCCGACGTTATCGTCCCATTCGATCCAGTCACCGACTTTGAATGGTTCGTCTTGAATGATGAACACCCCCGCAACGAAGTTGGAGATAATGTCCTGTGCAGCGAAGCCGACTGCCAGCGAAAGTGCACCAAGAAGCGTCGCGAACGCGGTAAGCACAACGCCAGCGCCGGCGATAGTAGCTGCCACCACGATCGAAAGCACGGCCGTGATTGCGACGACAGTGCTCACGATTAATCCCGAGATCGTTTCATCCACATCACGATTATCGAGCACGGCATTCAAAGCCCGAACGACGACTGCCTTACCAACATAGTAAATAACGACGAATGAAACGATGAACAGGACGATTTTCACGGCGGCGCTGATAAGTGCTGGTCCGTATTGGTTGAGTAATGATTGTGGGTCAAGCGAAAATCCTTGCTGAAGCGGTATCATTGGATTCAATTGAGCGAATAGACGAGTGAGTAATCAACTTTTCGGTTGTTTTCATCAATCCATCTTTCCGCTTTCTGCGAAAAGAACGGCATTAGAGCCACGCAGTCTAGTGCTCTTCCAGAGCAAAAATTCTGTGAGATAGATATATTTCACAGCTCTATAATCATTTTTATAACCTCTCTCCATTGAACCGGTTGTAATCCCATCTATGAGCGACCATGAGGAAGTCGAAAACAGAAAGGGAGCGCTTGAAATCCAGAACGTGGTCGCCTCAACAGCGATTAGACAGGAACTTGATCTGGAATCGGTAGCGATGGATCTCGAAGGAGCGGACTTTAACCCTGACCAGTTCCCCGGATTGGTCTATCGGGTACAGGACCCACACGCCGCAGCACTGATTTTCCGGTCTGGAAAGATCGTCTGTACAGGTGCAAAATCCGTTCCAGACGTTCACGAAGCCATCAAGATCGTCTTTGAGACACTCTCGAACCTCGGAATAGAAGTAGCAGAAAGTCCCGACATCGAAGTGCAGAACATCGTATCAAGTGGTGATCTTGGCGAGACGTTGAACCTAAATGCGATTGCGATCGGTCTGGGTCTCGAAGATGTCGAATACGAACCAGAGCAGTTCCCCGGACTCGTCTACCGGCTTGACGAACCCGATGTCGTCGCGTTGCTCTTTGGCTCGGGCAAGACAGTAATCACGGGCGGTAAGGAACCTGAAGACGCGGAAGCGGCCACAGAGGTGCTTATCTCCAAACTCACAGACCTCAATCTCCTTCGCTGAACAGCCTACCTGTGACCCACTCCACTATTTCCGATGCTGCTCATGCACGGTGATGGCGAAACTAACCTTAGTGATATAAATTCCACCGGAAGACGGATGTGATGAATCAACCTAACCCCCCTCAAGAAACATCACAATTTCGACCCTATCATCTCATGAACTAAACACGCCTCGACCTTCTGGAGGTGCTCGCTAACCGTGCTGGAGTCAAGGCTGAGAGCATCGGCAATCTCCTCAATTGTAACTCGTCGGGGGATTTGATAGTAGCCTTCCTCAACCGCGATTGTCAAAATCTCCCGCTGGCGTGGGGTCAGGGAGGCGAACACGTCGTCGAGGGTGGGGTCATAGTCACTATTTGCTTCGAGTGTTACTTCGAGGGGATCCGGAATCGTCGCAATCGCTGTCTGGAGCGTCGCATCGTCCCCAATGAGTCTAACGCGAACGCCGCACCCTTCGGTACATTCGATTGGAGTGTCAAGAACGAATTCAAACATCTGAACGATAGTGAGCAATGCCTTTACTGTGAAATTTCCCTCCAAGTGCATGTAGGTGAGTCCGACCTCTTCGCCCGTCACGTCGGCTGTAATGATGTCTGGATGGTTTGATAGCAATTCCTCTGCATGCAGTAGATCCCCGCTCAGTTCATAGATGATTACAAATGTCCCATCACTCAGTAGATTGATCTTCTGGATCGTCTCCCGAGTCACGACTGGGTCAGTGTACAGTGCCCAGTCGACCGGATGGAGACCACCACCGTCCGCCCTGATGACGATGGTTGCATAACGCACACGAGTTTGGTAGTCGTTCACAGTCTTATCTATACTGCCGGTTCATCTGTGCGCTACAAATGCTGTGATTCGATGACGAGCCATCGCCGTGCGAGTATATAAACCCACCCAGTATATCGGGAGACAGTTCCAATGTGATAGGCGATAACGTGCATCTGTGTCATGACCTACGTAGAAGACACAACCCGAAAAATGCGGCTTGACCGCGATTCGGTTGGACAGGGCTACTTCGAGCACGCGGTGTACAACCACTGGGACCCCTACGAGGACATCCCCCAATCAGACCTCGAAGCCGACCGCGAGAAGATGATAAACGATGAAGACCTCACTGAGGAGGAGTTTGAGGAATATATGCTGGTGCTCGCGCTGTTCGGCGCGGGCGAGGAGGCAGTCGCGGAGGACCTCGCACCACTGGCGATAGCGCTTGATGACATCGACGACCAGATGTTCATCACTTCCCAGCTCTACGAGGAGGCCAAACACACCCAGTTCTTCGACCGTTACTGGCGCGAAGTCGTTCTTCCAGTCGCGGACGAGCGCGGTTTCGAGGCAACCTACCCGACGAACCAGCGATTTTTCAACGAAGAGTACATCGACCTGTTCGAGAAAAACGAGGCTGCAATGGAACTGTTGTTGACCGACGATACACCAGAAAATCGCGCGAAGGCGTACTGTCACTACCATCTGGTCGTCGAGAGTGTGCTCGCACAGACCGGCTACTATGGCCTCACGTCCCTGTTTAGTCCCGGCGGGAACGACAACGTTCCTCAACGCGACTTTCCACACCTCGAAGGGCTGACGCAAGGAGTCACGTACATCAGGAGCGACGAGGGTCGCCACGTTGGCTTCGGGATGCAGAAAATCCAAGAGTTGATCGCCGGAGAAGGCGTCGACCCGCAGGTCGTTCAAGACACGCTCCAAGAGTTGATGCCCCACGTCGCAAACACCGTCAGCCGGTTCACCGAGGCCACGGACCCTGTCCCGCTGGTCGAGTACTCGCGCGATAAGCTCACCCGTCGCATCGAAATCATCACCAACGCTGACGCCGAGATTCCCGACGTAGAGACGCTGGTCGAGATCGACGACGCACCGGACACCGCCACGGCCGACGACTAACGCTGCAACCAAGCAGCGTCCATCATTTTCGGTTTCTCGTCGACGGCGACCCGCGACGGCTCCGTCGTCGGCAGGTCTTCTTGGGCTTCCGAGAGCGTATACCCCACTTTCGACACCCAAATGTGTTCTTGTGAGCAAACCCTATGATCAAGATCGAGTTGATGGTAGATTTTGTCA
>NZ_JBNTJU010000062.1:0-6520 GCF_051195015.1 Halococcus sp. AFM35 | reverse complement strand
GCCGATCAAGATCTTCTTCGGTCAGATGCCGAACAATCCCTTTTCGACGATCGCTACTCATTGTGTCACCGTCTCACTCTATGCCCATAACTTCCCTTGGTCACTAAGCGTCGTCAGTGACTGCGCCGATGTCATCGAGAGCGGCCGCTGTCTCGTCCCAGTTAGCGTTGATCGACAGATCCAGCAGGGATCGCGAGCCCCCAGCAGTATCCTCGCCGAGCGTTGCTTGAACAGAGTGGTACGAGCGGTCTTCGTCTTGGCTGTGACATTTCGTTCCGTCGGCGATGATAGCGTCAGCGTCCGTTCCGGCAACACAGTTAGGAAGGAACTGCTTGAGTTTGCTGCCGTATTCTTTGGCACGGCGGTTGATGGTGTCTGGCGACGGCATCGAAACGAAGCCGTCGCCGTGATCGGCGGCATCTCGATAGCTGAGAGAGGTAGCGAGATCGACGCTCTTGGCCGCGATATCCTGTTGATAGCGGTTCTGCCCGTCGAAGTCGATGACGTCTTCGACGGGCCGAAGATAGCTCGGTTCGTCGTGGTCAGCGGCTGTATCTTCGACGTAGTGGAGGTCGAACTCGTGCTCGCCGGCGGTTGTAACGGCTGTGCGGGGGTCGGTGCCGCGGCGCTGGAACCGCTGGTCACCGTTGCCGTGAGCGTATTTTTCGCCACAGAGCGCCTCGACGCGGCTCGCGTCGAGGCTCTCGACCAGTTCTTCGAGAAGTACCGATTCGATGTTCTGGTCGGTGACGAACTCGGCGAGTGCGGCGAGCGGTATGGTTTTGTCGTCATCGGTACTGAGTTCGAACCGCACGTTGATTTCAGCGTGCATGGGGTGGTCTCGGTTTGGTCACCAGAGACAACCCCTTCCTGAGAGGAGTCAGTTGCTACCGAAGTCTAGACCGCTTTGCGACACGACCAGATATTTGTACTCAATCACGCTCGAATTCCGTATGGCTGCTGACGGCCATGAACGGGAAGGGAATTCTCGTGAACCGAGGTCGGATTCACGGCTCGCTCGAGTTTCCTGTTTGCTGATATCGGTCATTCTTGTTGTCGTCTTCGTTGAGACTGGCTTCGCAGCTGGCGCACTGATCGGCCCCGTCGCAACCACGGACTCACAGGCGACAGCGAACGCTTCGATCGAACTCGAAAACCAGACCACGAACGGATCGACGATCGTCGTTCGGTCCGTCACTGTTCCCGAAGGCGGGTTCGTCGTCCTTCACGGAAGCGACTATCTACAGGGCTATGGGGTCGCCGACTCGGTTGCTGTCTCCGAGTATATCAAGGCTGGTACCCACGAGAACGTGACGCTCACCGTTTCGACCCAGGTGCCAGGCACCGTTGACGACTACACGCGACTGAACGTCTCCGATCGGGTCGCAGCGACCGTCCATCGCGATTCAAACGACAACCACCAACTGGATTACTATCGGGCCGAGGGATCGGTCGATCATCCCTACGGCGGTGTTCGCCACCCGGTCGAAGATACCGCGTTCGTGACCGTCGAAGGCTCCCGTGCGGATGCTGACGGTCACACCGATGCTGAACGCGTCGCCATCCACTTTCCCGACCAGATGGCTGCCAACAGGACCGTTACCGTTGACTCGATCACGCTTCCGCGCGGCGGGTACGTGAGTATCCACACCGCAGCCTACCTCCCACCACGAAACGAGAGCATCGAGAGCACCATCGGCGTCTCGAAACGACTCGCTCCAGGCACTCACCGAAACGTCACGATTCCAATGGACGGGGCCTCAGGCACCGAGCAGAATCAAACCCGTCTGCAGGGGCGACAGCTGCTCGTCGCAGTTCCCAGATATGATACTGGCCAGAGCGGTACGTTCGAATTCGTCGCAACCGAGGGACGTGAGGACCCGAGCTACGTGGATGCGAACGGCACGCTGGTCACCGCACAGGCGACCGTCGAGACGCGCCACTCGCGGACGGATGCCGAGAGTAGCGTGAAGACACGCACCCGCTCGAAACCCACGGCCATAACAGTGGCTAACGAGCAGGGAGAGCGAGCCAGCAGCGAAGACACGACGGCCTCTGAACCGGTGTCCACACAGCAATCCAACGAGACAGCTATCGATACCGGCACGAGTGGTCCACTGGCATTCCTTCCGAATCCACTCTATCTCGCCGCTATCGGCCTGCTTGCTGTCATGGTCCTCTTTCTCGCAAGAATCGAATCATGAGTCAAACAGGTGCTCCACAGGGCGACGACGGCCTCTCGTCCGAATCGGCCTCCGTGAGCGATGCCGACGGTGAACCGATGCAGGCCGGAGCCAAAAGACGCGAAGCGAGAGCAGCGAATCCGACTCGCCGAGCGTTTCTCAAAGCAAGCGGTGCTGTCGGTCTGGGTAGCCTCAGTCGCGGAGGCGACGAGGGCGAAGTAGGGCTGACTGCAACGGACGTACCCACCCCCGATGACCTTCCCAATCCTTCGCTTTCCCAACGGGCCGGGAACTTCGAACGGGCAGGCTACCCGAGTCGTTCCGCCTACCAGGACATCGCTACACAGGAGCGGCTGACCCTTCAGCAGCAGGGTCCATTCAACCCAGCACAGGAAGTGGATGCAGTTGCGTATCTCGGTCTCGATAGCGGTGAACCGGTCGATACAGCGCTCGGTGACGCGGCAGCGGCCGGACGATTGGACGATACCCTCCTGCGCTTTCCTTCGGGCGAATATCGAATCGCGGGTGGGCGGACGAACCTCTTTGTGGAAGGAGCCTTCGGGATCGTCGGTTCGAACACACGGTTCGTCCTCGACGAAGGCGTCCATGCGGCGCTGCAGTTCATCGGCTCCCGCATCCGTATCGACGGTATCACTATCGATCAAAGTGCGCCCGGTGCAGTCGCCTCGGTTCTGCTTCGCCCCGAGAACGGCACCATCGAATGGGTCAACGTCACTCGAGTCGGCGTCGTCTCAGAGCGTACGCTGCAAGACCACGCCGGGAAGCCACAGATTCAGTTGCGTATCGATGGGAACGGTGAGAGCTACGTTCGCGTCGAGAACTACCGGGCGCTTGGCGGTGGCAACGCCGGTGCACACTCCTGGGCGAATAGCTGCACACCACCCGAGGGATTCGTCGCTCCCGGAAACGGTGCGCCCGGGATCTGGGCCGGCATCGGCACCTCACCGGGAACGACGATACAGATCATCAACCCCGAACTCCACGGCTGGGAAAACGGTATCTACGCCAGTCGGACGCCCAGCCCCGTGCAGGTCATCGGCGGGAAGTTCGTCAATAACAACAACGCCTCGATCCGCATCGCGGGGGAAGATTCGTACGCGAACGGCTGTTCGATTTACTTCAACCAGGAAGAGTACCCGCTCGATCAAATGCCAGGGCCGTACAGACCTGGTGAGATACAGGGTCTCAACGGCGTGCGATCCGAGGGACGGGGAACACAGGCCGCAGCCACTCTGGAGAATCTCGATCTCCAAGCCTACAACGTCCAGAGGCTCGATGATTACCGCTGTGGGGGCGTAAACGGGCTGATTCGCATCCAAGGCACCGTCGGTAGAGGCCTCATCGACAACTGTCGCCTTCGGTATCAGAGCATCACCGACACGCCGGCTATCCTGGCCAACTATCCCGACGGCAATGGCTACTATCCTGCACCGCCTGGCCCTCACGATATCCAGATTCGAAACGTCGAGATCGAAGGCGACCAGATGGATTCAGCAGCGGTCGACGTCCGTGGTCGACCGAACTCGATGATCCTGGACAGTTGCATCAGAACTCCTCGTGCAAGCCCAGACGAGATTGACGGTGCCCGAGCGCAAAACGTCGGCTATGGTCCGAACTGTACGGAGAGTCAGCTTGTGACCGGTCCTGTGGGTGCACCGGGGAATCTCTCGGCGATGAATCTCTCAGCTCCGACTGGGAACTTTTCGTTTGTTTCGTCTCGTCGGGGTCAACGTAGAGGTGCAGCGACCGTCATCTCTGCAGTTGTTGCGCTCATTTTGGGGGTGATGGGGTTAGTGAGTGTAGGTGGATTTATATTATTGCTAGCACTATGCTTCGTGTTGCTACTTTCTGCAATGCTCCGAGTGTGATAACCATCATAGGTGTTTTAGACACTCATGCTAAGTGCAACTATAAAAAGTAAGAAGAAAACCATGCTCGCTACAAATCCTGCATTTCGACGAGCAAATACGTTGAAACTCATTAGTGGACGAGTTCGAGGTATAAGAAATAAGCCTGTGTATACCCAAACCAATCCTGTGATAACGCGCACATCGATCAGAAACCCAATTCCAAGGAGCGTGAGTACAATTCCCACAATCGTCTCTATCCGATAGCTAAAACGCGCTCGGAGTCCCAACGACTGTGAGGCCATAACAAGACTATATGACTCTCTACTATAGCACAAGGCGATAAACTTTCGCCCACCTCTAACCAAGCTTGGTAGTGCTATCGAATCGTTCTAATCGCTCCCCTTCTTTCATGTCTATTTCACCAGTAAGATAGCGCCTTCCGAAGTCTGTAACTTGGTAGTATCCTTGGGGAGTATTGAGCTTCCTGAGAAGATCGGCCTTGTGTAGTTTCAACACACGTTTTCGAACATGGCTTGCTGATACATCTGTGTTAACTGCGACCACCTTAGGAGGCGCACAAAAATCCTCAATCTGGTGTCCTGATAGAAAATCTAGTATAGCGTTGTCAGCTGGCGACATCCATGTTATTAGTGGTCGCATTAGGAAACCAACTTGTACGATCCCTACTAAAACATTTGATGAGTCTCTGGAGGAGACGTTGTTAGTTCTCTCCGAGAATACGAAACAATTCTTTGTACTTAAGGTGGTTCCCACAGTACAACTACTCGCGTGATGAGGGTAGAGATCGTATCGGAGGAACATGCCAAACGCTTTGCTCAGCTGCAGAACCAAGCCCTGCAGCGGCGGCTATCTCATGGCTGTTAGACTCAGATGCTTCTCGTCCATCACGAAGGAGAAGTGTACTATGCATGCCATCCCTTGGCCCAATTTCCGGTATAGGTGAACCGTTCGCAAGCAATCAGCAGCACCATCGCTATAACACATTAGGTCGCTGTGTAATCAATCAAAGTGGAGCCTAGCGATGGTAGCACGGTGCGAGCAGACCATGCTGCCGATAGTCCTCGTCTCCTTGAGCATCGGTCACAAAGAGGTCTCGATGCACCTCTATGGCGGTGAAGATGAGAATGGTCATCCCCAACCAGCATGCGATGCTGGCCGAAATAATGCTAGGTACATTCGGGTATTACGTGATGACGCTGAACTGCAAAATACCACGTTCTGCAAATCATGCTATGAGACCGTCCCTACCAGGGAAAAAGATGGACAGAGCCACTCTAAGGTGAATATAGAGAAATGTTCTATTTGTGGAGAGATATATTATCGAACCCGTCGGCCACAACATCTCATTGAGTGTGTTGGAGATGACAAGATAGGTCGAGCAGAACCTAGATAACGAAATCCACGGAAAGAGACGGTCCTCAACCTTGGGAATGGAATTAATCCTACAGGGTAGTCAAATTATGGTTTAATGTCACTCTAACCTTGAGACGGGTACACTTTTCCAGAGGAAACGACAATTGGGGGCTGTTGTAAGCAGAGCTAATACCAAGCCCGTGAGAGAGCATGTCATCCGCTCACGGGATTGATGACTGGTTGACCCAGTCCCCCTGGTAGTGGACGAATGCTATCGGACGGTCAAGGAGATCCGACCATGGACAGCCGCAGCACTCGAGAGACAAACTCTCGACCAAACAGGTGTATGGTTTGCAAAATCCGCCCCACTGAAAGCAGTTCTCGGGTCCGTATCGCGCTATATTCGCTAGCCATCGGTGGAGTTGCGTTCGTTCAGCCTGTTCTCGCCCAGGACGCTGGTGGATTCTGCACAACAGCTATGGGTGGACTCATTGAGGGCGTCTTGAGCGCCATCGTTATCATCGCTGTCGCAGCCGTGCTGGGAGCATTGCTGCTGTCTGCTGCCGGTCGTCCGCTCGCCATATCAGGACGCATGGTTGCCATGATGAACGCTATGTCCAGTCGGTCCCTGCAGAGCATTATCCTGCTTGCGGTTGCTATTCCGTTTTTCAGCTGGATTTTCGGATTCAGCCCGCTTGATCCCACTGCAGGCTGTATTCCGTTTCTCGGTGGCTGAGAGGAGTAGTTGAGTATGCGCGTACCTGACCGGGAGACTGTCGTTGTGCTCGCTGTAGTGGTACTTGTCTTATCGAGTGCTACGACGATCGTCGGTGGTCAGGACACGGACAACAACACAACGGAGGGAACGAACGCAAGCGAAGGTACCGACCTTTCGGAGTACAGCCCAGCTGAACTTCGGAACCTCAGTAACGAACAGATTCGAGATGGGCTCGAGAACACTAACGAGAGCGATCTGACCGAAGCACAAAAGGAGGTTCTGAACGAGAGGCTGAGACTGTTGCGTTTCGACTATTTAAAACCGGCGTGAGCCGGTAGTGACGACCTGATGTCTGTGGTTTCCAAGTCAGCAGG
>NZ_JBNTJU010000061.1:0-6875 GCF_051195015.1 Halococcus sp. AFM35 | reverse complement strand
CGCGTCCGCCGGGACGGCGGACGCTTGATCGCTTCATCACTGACTTCGCGCTCGTTGCCGAGGACGTGTTCATCACGCTGGTTCACGAGCTTGCCGAGCAGGTCCCGCTCGGCAAGCTCTATCGGATCGATGGTACCGACATCCCCGCCGATCAGCAGGATGATGACGCTCAGTGGAATTACGATCACGCTGAAGATGACTTCTACTACGGATATGGCTGCTGTCTGGTGACCGCTGCTGATAATATTTCGGTCGCAGCCACGTTCACACCGGCGAAGAAGGTCAACCAGGAGACGGCGATGCGCGTCACAGGTGACGCGCTCGCCGTTAAGAAACCGATCTGGATGCTGGGTGATGCCGAATTCGATATGCTCGATTGGCACGACCGCCTGCTGGAGCAGGGGGTCGTGCCGGTTGTTCCGTATAACCAACGCAACGCGGATGAACCGCTCGATATCGACTATCGGGTTGAGGACACGATCGCGGTTTCGGAAGAGCGGTTAGATGAGGCCTATCGGAAACGGTCACGGATCGAGACAGCGATTGGCGTCTGCAAGGATCTCGGCCTCGGGACCCCTCGGGTCCGAGGCCAAGTCAGAATCCAGTCTCACGTCTTCTTGGTGCTGTGTCTGCGGCTCGCAGTTGCACTCACAAATCATGAACGAGACAACGATATCGCCAGTCCAACCATCACCCTATGAGAACCATTCTGCGCCACCGCCTTTTGTTATAGAGTGCTCGAAGACGCCCACTCAACCCGGTCAAGGGTATACCCACCGCACTCAGGGCACACCTGCCGCTGGAGTCTGAAGCGCGCCCCACAACTCTTGCACTCGTATGGATAGGACTCACCACGGTCAGCCCTTGTGAATGCCGTTTTGACGCGTCCCAGAGTACTCATTGTAACCCACCAGTGGGGAGTGTTAATACTCCACAAGATGAAAACCTTTCGGATCCTATAATTACCAGTCACCACAAGAAACTCAATAGGAACGAGAGCACAGTTCTCCCGACCTATTTCCCCTCCTCCGACAGAAGTGCAGTCGTGTTGGTTCCGATGAAGTTTTCCTATAATAAAACAAGGTCTATTTGCAAGGTCTTCTCGATTGGATCAGCAATGCGAGAGACTTACCCGAAGCGGCGGCGTCCCGCCAAGGAGCAATACTTATGAGCAATAACCATGGCGAAGCGGTTGATACAGTGCCGTGTCCAGCCTGTGGTTCCACCCGAACCGAGCAGATCGAATCCTCGCCCAATCCCTTGTATCGCTGCCTCGATTGCGGCACCGAGTTTGGAGACGATGGCGGCCGGAAGATCGTCATGTGAGCTAAAAATCTACTACATCCACGACCGCGAGTATTTTGAAGAACTCCAGAATCGCCTGAAAGTCCGTCTAACCACAAATTGGTGTAGTTTTCGCCGGCGAGTTCGTTTGAAATCACTGTGAGACATCTCCAAACTGTGTGTTTACCAATTCTGGTGTTTGATAATATAAATGTCGCCTATCCGTGTTTAGGCGACGGGACGGGTTACGGGTTGTTCTTCGTGTGGGACAGCCAGTCTCCCGGCATCAGCGACCGCGTGGCCGAAGAGGTGGGAGATCACGAGGTTCATGTAGAACCCGATGAACACACCAGCGATGGCTCCGAGGATCGGTACGAGACCGATCACACCCATGATGAGACCCGCGGCAAAACTCACGACGAGGGCACGAAGCCAGCCGCCGACGTAGCGTCGGCTAGTGAGGATCGGCCGAAGGTTGTTCGTCGTGAAGGCGGCACCGATACGCTCCTCGCGTGCGAACACGGTGGTCGCGGCGGGGAGGCTGTAGATCGCAGCCAGATACGCGATAGTACTCACGATGATGCCGACTGTCTGTAGAGTGCCCGAGAGCGCGGCAATGCTAAGCCCGAACAGGATGATCGGGACGAGGAAATACCCGATCGCGATGGCGAATCCTTTGAGACCATCAACTGCGAGTTTGCCCCAGTCGTCGAATTGCGGAAGTTCGTCATCGCCTAATGTCGTGTGTCGAAGCACGCGGATCCCGTAGCCTCCAAGGATGAAGGCAGGGATGATGAGAACGCTGAGCAGGCTCAGCACGCCGCCAATCAGGACGGTCTTCAGTACGTGGTCGCTCTCTCGCGGATAGTTGATTGCTGCTGATAGCATTTGATTTCTCCTGTGACTATGATTGATCTGATCGGATCCAGTCTCCCCTCCCGAGGGCCGAAGCTGACACCGCAGACAATTATAGCAATCCTAACTAGCACCCACAAGTATATAACTGTTGTTGCAACTGCCGCTAATCTATACTGATAGCTGCCGAAATTCGACTACTACTGAATAGATAATGAGTGAGGTAGCAGCAACAGTTTTCTCCTCCGAAGACCTAGAGAGGGTGGGATACAGGAGCTGTACGCTCTCGTCGTTAGCATTCGACGCTCCACTGTATTCCTCCCTCTCTTTTATTCCGGGATTTACACATCGAATTCTCAAAGCCTCTTTCGCCAAGGCCGACTTCAGCGTCCGGAGAATGCATATCCCGAATATCGTTCTCAAATGATGTCTTCTATATGCGTGGCAAGAGTGATTCAGAAGCGATGGCATTCAGCGGCTCGTTCATCCCCCAGCAAGTGCTGCCGAACGGAACGAACGAGACAAATGTCACAAATGTTGCCAACACCATCTCTAATCCTGAACTCGGTCCAGTCGGCGAGTTCCTCCGCGAGGTCGGTGTTCCCTACCACAAACCACTCGGCGGGGCGATCACGTTTGCTCTCACGCTTTTCATCCTATATACACTTGGCCGAGCGGTCGTGATCCCGTTCGTCAGTCAGTTGCTGAATCGCCAGAATCTCGGCGCTCACGAACAGAAACCGCTATTGGGACTCACAAAGCTGCTCGTTGCGGTTGTCGGGATTGGAATCGCATTCCAAGCTGCGGGCTATGGTAACCTGCTCACCTCGCTGGCGGCTATCGCCGCTGCCGCGACGCTTGCAATCGGTCTCGCTCTCCAAGACACGCTTGCGAACCTTGTCGCAGGCGTGTTCATCTATATCGACCGGCCATTCCGGATCGGCGACTGGATCGAGTGGGAGGCAGGCACCTATTCGGGGTTCGTCGAGGACATCACCTTCCGGGTCACGCGCGTGCGGACGTTCGACAACGAGCTTCTCACCGTGCCGAACGCGCTGCTCACTCAGAACACGATCAAAAATCCAGTCGACGACGACGAACTGCGCATCCAATACACGTTCGGCATCGGCTACGACGATGATATCAAAGAGGCGACCGACATCATCATCCAGGAAGCCAAGAAGCATCCAGAGATTCTCGACGACCCCGCTCCTACCGTCCGCATGAGTACCGACGGTGCGCTCGCTGACTCGTCTGTGGGACTCACCGCCCGGATCTGGATTGCCGACCCGAATCGAGCGGATTATCTGGGAATCCGAGGAAGCTATATCACAAACGTCAAGCAATGCTTCGATGACGCTGGCATCGACATCCCCTATCCGCAAGTCGATCTCTCCGGCGAGATCAGCACACCTGCTCCATCCGATCCCCACCAAGCAGTGACTAACGATCAGTAGCGGAAGCTACCAACTACGGTATGTGCTGTCCCAGTGTTTGTCATCTGTGTCAGCAATCACGTAGAAGACGGCTTGTTCCGAGGAGATCATCGCAGCCATTGTTGTTCTCGCCACTCGGTTTGCACCGTCTCCGTGTTAATTTCGCGGTGGTTTTCGTTTCTCAATCCCACGAATTGGAATCCGCATTCTCAACTTCAGCGGACGAAATTAACGACCCCCCAATCTATTGAGAGCGATTCGGTTGGTGCGATATTCTCATGAGATCCATGTTGCCGGGAAGTGAACGGCTTATATGGTCCGATTTCTTACCAATTTGTGTATGGGGGGATTCGAGTGGCAACTGGTGGCAGTCTGATTACGCTCGTCGCCACGATTATTGGCCTCGGCGTCAGCGCACAGGTGCTCGCGGACCGATTCAGGGTGCCGAGCGTACTGTTTCTTATCATTACTGGCATCCTCGTCGGTCCAGTGGGACTCGGCATTGTCTCGCTATCGACCTTCGGCAACGGGCTGTCAACCATTGTCGGTCTCTCGGTGGCGATCATCATGTTCGAGGCGGCGTTCCACCTCAAAATCGAGAAGTTCAACGAGGCACGTTCGACCACGTTTCGACTCGTCACGGTCGGGGCGGTCATCGCGCTCGTCGGCACGGCGCTCGCGGCACGCTTTTTCCTCGGTGCCAGCTGGGACCTCGCCTTTCTCATCGGCGCATTGCTCGTTGCGACCGGCCCGACGGTCATCACGCCGATTCTGCAAATCGTACCGGTGCGCAGCCGCGTCGGCTCTGCGCTCGAACTCGAAGGTGTCACCAATGACGTGACCGCCGCCATCCTCGCCGTCGCCGTGTTCGAGTTCGTCATCGCACCCGAGGAAGGCATTTCCACCATCCTCATCGCGTTCGCCGAACGCCTCGGCACTGGAATCCTGTTCGGAGTCATCGTCGCCGCGGTCATCTGGTATCTTCTCAACCACGTTGACCTCTCGCCGGACAACGCACCTCAGAACGCCCGGCTCATCGTGCTCGCGGGCGCGCTGATCGCCTACGGGAGCGCGGACGCGCTGTTCAGTGAGGCCGGTATCGCCGCGGCAGTCACGGCCGGATTCGTCCTCGGGAATGCCGACCTCCCCTACGAGGAGTCCATCGAGAACTTCAAGGGCGATGTCTCGCTCGTGGTACTCTCGTTCGTATTCATCACGCTCGGCGCGCTGATTCAGTTCGATACGTTTACCTCGCTCGGTCTGGGAGGCATTGCGGTCGTGCTCGCGGTCGCGCTCCTCATCCGACCGGTCATTGTGTTCGTCTCGACGATTGGCGGGCGAATCTCGTTCCGCGAGAAACTCTGGATGACCGCCGTCAGCCCGCGAGGCATCATCCCGGCATCGGTCGCCACGCTGTTCGCGCTCGAACTCCAATCGTCGGGGATGGCCGAGGCCGCGACGCTCCTCTCGGGCACCGTCTTTCTGGTGATTCTTGCGACGGTGGTCTTCGAGGGCGGGTTCGCAAGACATTACGCGGAGTTGCTCGATATCATTCCCATGCGCGCCATCATTGTCGGTGGTGGCAAAGTGGGACGGAACCTCGCCACGCGGCTCGAAGATCGCGGCGAGGATGTCGTCATCGTCGAAGACGACGAGGAAATGGTTGAAACCGCCCGTAACGAGGGATTCAGCGTCCACATCGGCGACGGGACCGACAGCGATGTGCTCCAAGCGGCGGGTGCCGAAAACGCCTCAACGATCGTCGCGACCACCGGCGACGACGATGTGAACCTGCTTGTCGCCCAGCTCGCGGTCACCACGTTCGACACCGAACAGGTCGTCTCGCGGGTGAACCAGCCCGAAAACGAGGACGCCTTCAAAGACCTCGATATCGAAACGATTTCCTCGACTATGGCCACCTCATGGGCCATCGATAACCGCATCGAGCGGCCCGCGCTCTGGAACTGGATGACTGAGCTCGGCCGGTCGGGCGACGTCCAAGAGTTCGAAGTCACCGCCGAAGATGTCGCCGGCAGAACCATCGCGGAGCTCGGGGACGCGATTCCCGATGGCTGTCTGATCGCACTTGTTGACCGCGACGGCGAGAACATGGTTCCCGACGGCGACTTCGACCTCCGACCCGGCGACCGCATCACGCTCGTCGGACAGAACGAAGCCGTCCAGAACGCACTCTCGCGGTTCCATCCCCACGACTAATGGCGGTTTACTGCGTTCGCTCACCGGAGCTCGCTCACTAGCGAAATCTCGGCTAAAAGCCTGCGGCGCTCGCGGAGGGGTGCTGTGGCGTACAACGGTGCAAATAGCGCACAGCCGTGACGATTTGTATGCAATATCCTCACCAAAAGACATAATCCACTTGTTCCGTCACTCTTCATCGAAACAGGATGATCTTAATGAACCCGCAGAGGCTCATGTAGCCTCCTCAAAAAACGTCGAACCAACCACCCCACCGTTTCCGATGTTGTCCTCAGAGCGCATCGAAGCGGATGGGCCGTATCGTGCAGTCGCAGGCAGCCCCGAACCTCACCGGCCAGACGTTCATAAACATCCACAAGAACCCACACGATGCTGTTCGGGATTTGTTTCGTGTTTACATGACCTTTCGCAGCGAGTTTCGTACTGCTTTGCCTGGATCCACTCTTGAGTATTATCGTTGCTCGATAACGGCGACAGATGAATAGTAGTGAAGACTGGTTTACATAGCTAGAACGAACGTTTCTGACTAGACTGGTTAAAAGTCGAGCCTCTTCAAATCAGCTCGACCGGTTTCTCACTGACTTCGCGCTCGTTGACGAGGGTGTGTTCGTCACACTGGTTTTGCGCTCACAAATCATGAACGAGACAACGATATCACCAGTCCAACCATCACGCTATGAGAAACTGTTCTGCACCACCGCCACTCGTCGGCAAAAGCGACATTCGGTTGGGATGCATTATTTCGACTGTGCAATCTGTGTCATTTGCTGTAACGGTTATGAGGTGGCTGGAACGGGCAGCAAAAGCCTCGTTGCGCTTTGCGTTTGACGGATTGTTACTTCTTGTTCCAGCATTAGCACTCTATATCGTCGGTGGTTTTCTGGGTATGAAAACTGGATTCTTGCATCTACCATACGTATTTCTATCACTTCAAGATGATCCACTATTCAATTTGCTCGTCGCTTCTCTCGGAGTTTTATTGTGCGTTCTAAACGGTACTGTATTCGTAGGTGTTTAGCGGAACAGTCGAGTCGAAATCGTAGCTCTCAGGGAAGAGCAGGACGAACAGCCGCTAATCGTGCT
>NZ_JBNTJU010000060.1:0-7068 GCF_051195015.1 Halococcus sp. AFM35 | reverse complement strand
ACTCTGATCCCGCCTCACGTCTGGTCTCTTTCAACGTATCTGCTCGTACCGTGATCGATAGAGTGGACAACTAGCGATTCTATGCCTGCCCGATTTATCTCGATTTCTGCTTCGATGATGGGCATTTGATGGCGCGGAAACTGTTGGTTCCAAAGCCGATGCTCAGAAGGGCATTTAGTGATTGAGGCCGTCAATAATAGTATGCGCGATCTCGACGAAACGGACCTCGAAATCCTCGAACTGTTACTGAGCGATTCACGTCGTCCGTGGAGCGAAATCGCCGAGGTGGTTGGTCTGTCGCCACCGGCTGTCTCGGATCGCGTCAAGCGGCTTCAGGAGATCGGCGTCATCCAGCGCTTTACCGTCGATGTGGATCGGACACAACTCCACGAGGGTGTTCCTATCCTCGTGAATTTCACGGTCAGACCAGAGAAATTCGAATCCGTCCGAAAAACGCTTCTCGAAGCCGAAGCGGTCGAGTACGTATTCACGACCGCAGAACACGATCTTCTCTGTTATGCACTCGTCGTCGATGGTGATGTCCCAACGTGGCTTGCAGAGATACTCGACGTACGGAGCATCGAGAACTACGATGTACAGCTCTTGACAGGCATCAAATGGACACCCACTCTCGGGGAAACGAAGTTCGCGCTGACGTGTGCCGAGTGCGGCAACACCGTCACCCGTGAGGGTACCGCTGCTCGTATCGGTGACGAACTCTATCAATTCTGCTGTCCCTCCTGCGAGGCGCGCTTCGAAGAGCAGTACGAGCGGATGGAAGAGGAAGCAACAGGGTAGATTGATTCTCATCGCAACCACCTTCGAACCATAAATTTGTGCAGGCCTGAGCCTTGAGTATCATAAGAACAACCGCATTAAACGGGCATCACGTAGTTACTGGTGATGAGTCATCGAAAAACACAACTCGACATCCAGGGCATGAGTTGTGCGAACTGTTCGCAAACAATTACTCAGGCCCTTAACGACCTCAACGGGGTGAGCGAGGCGAACATCAACTTCGCCACTGACGAGGGGACCGTCGAATACGACCCGGAAGAAACGTCACTCGGGGCAATCTACACAGCGATCGACGACGCTGGATACAGCGCAATGAGTACGTCAGCCTCCATCGGCATCACCGATATGACGTGTTCGAACTGCGCTGAGACCAACGAGACGGCACTCGAAGACGTCCCTGGCGTGATCTCGGCGGAAGTCAACTACGCGACCGACGAGGCGAACATCGAGTACAATCCGGCCGAAACCGACCGCGAGCAGCTCTATGATGCGATTGAGAGCGCTGGCTATTCGCCCGTGCGCGACGACGGGAGTGGAGACTCCGAGCAGGACCAGCGTGACGCCGCACGGAACGAAGAGATCCGCCACCAGCTCCGGCTGACGCTGTTCGGCGCGGCGCTCTCGCTCCCGCTGCTTGCGTTTCTCGTCGAGAAGTTCATCTTGGGTGGCGGGGCGCTCCCCGAGACGATTTTCGGCGTGGAGTTCGGCTGGGTTGAGTTCGCGCTCGCAACACCTGTACAGGCTGTCCTTGGGTGGCCGTTCTACAAGAACTCGTACAAGGCGCTGGTGAAAAACCGGACGGCCAATATGGACGTGCTGATCGCACTCGGCTCGTCGACGGCCTACATCTATTCGGTCGTCGTCCTGCTGGGCCTGCTCGCGGGCGGGCTGTACTTCGATACAGCCGCGCTCATCCTCGTGTTCATCACGCTCGGCAACTACCTCGAAGCCCGCTCGAAGGGCCAAGCCGGCGAAGCGCTCCAGCAGCTGCTGGAGATGGAGGCCGACACCGCGACCGTCGTTGACGACGAGGGCAATGAAGAGGAGATCCCCCTCGGTGAGGTTGACGTCGGCGACCGGATGAAGGTCCGTCCGGGTGAACAAATCCCAACCGACGGTACTGTCGTCGACGGTCAGTCGGCAGTCGATGAATCGATGGTTACCGGCGAATCCGTCCCCGTCGAGAAAGAAGAGGGGGACGAGGTTGTCGGCTCAACTATCAACGAAAACGGTGTCCTCGTCGTCGAAGCCACCAAGGTCGGCTCGGACACCGCGCTCCAGCAGATCGTTCAGACTGTCAAGGAAGCCCAGTCGCGCCAGCCCGACATTCAGAATCTTGCCGACCGGATCTCGTCGTATTTCGTGCCCATCGTGATTGCGAACGCGCTACTGTGGGGCATCGTCTGGTATCTGTTCCCCGCGGCGCTCGCGGGATTCGTCAACTGGCTCCCGTTGTGGGGGCTGGTCGCTGGCGGACCAGCGGTTGCTGGCGGTACGGTCTCAGTCTTCGAGTTCGCGGTCGTGGTGTTCGCCTCGGCAGTCCTGATCGCGTGTCCGTGCGCGCTCGGACTCGCAACACCCGCGGCGACAATGGTCGGGACATCCATCGGTGCTCAGACCGGCGTCCTGTTCAAGGGTGGCGACATCCTCGAACGCGCCAAGGACGTCGATACCGTGGTCTTCGACAAGACCGGGACGCTCACCGAGGGGGAAATGGAACTGACCGACGTTGTTCCGCTCGATGGCGTTCGCACCGCTACTGATGGTGGCGACGCTGAGACGGCAACCGATGGCGGTACACAAGCGGTCAGCGGCGACGCGGAATCCGCCGCTGAGACAATCGACGAGGAGACGGTGCTCCATGCCGCGGCGAGCGCCGAAGCCGGCAGCGAACACCCGCTCGCACAGGCAATCGTCGACGGTGCTGAAGAACGTGGCATCGACCTCGCCGACCCCGATGACTTCGAGAACGTGCCCGGTCACGGCGTTCACGCGACGGTCGACAGCGAGGAGATACTCGTCGGCAACCGCAAGCTCATGCGTGACAACGGAATTGACGTCTCGGCCGCCGAGGACGAACTCGAACGACTCGAAGGCGAGGGCAAGACCGCGATGTTGGTCGCGCGTGGCGATACCCTCCTAGGTCTCGTCGCCGATGCCGACACGGTCAAAGAGAGCGCGAAAGAAGCCGTTGCGGCGCTGCACGAACGGGATCTCGCGGTCCACATGATCACCGGCGACAACGAGCGGACGGCCGAAGCGGTTGCCGAAGAGGTCGGCATCGACCCCGAGAATGTCCGCGCGGAAGTCCTCCCCGAGGACAAGTCCGATGCGCTCGACGATATCCAGTCCGAAGGGAAGAAAGCGATGATGGTCGGCGACGGCGTGAACGACGCGCCCGCGCTCGCAACCGCCTACGTCGGCACCGCAATTGGCTCCGGGACTGATGTGGCCATCGAGGCCGCCGACGTCACGCTGATGCGCGACGACCCGCTCGACGTGGTCAAGGCCATCCGCATCAGTGACGGCACGCTCCAGAAGATCAAGCAGAACCTCTTCTGGGCACTCGGGTACAATACCGCGATGATCCCGTTGGCCTCGCTGGGCCTGCTCCAGCCGGTGCTGGCCGCAGCGGCGATGGCGTTCTCGTCGGTGTCGGTGCTGTCGAACAGCCTGCTGTTCCGTCGGTACACTCCCGACCACGATTACAAGCTGCTCGGATTCCTCCGCTAACAAAGCGGAGACCTCCTCTCTATGACCGATCTCACACGTCAAGTGGTACGGACATACGTGGAACAACAAGCGGACAGTGAGCCAACCTATCTCAAGGCCCGTGAGATCGCGGACGACATTGGTGAAACGCCGAAAGCGGTAGCCCAACACCTACACCGACTCCAAACCGAACTGGCCGGAATTACGCTCGAACAGTGGGGCCGCTCGAAGAGTATCACGTGGCTAGTCCAAAAGGAAACTGAATGAGGAGGAAATCACCACACACGTACCGAACCAGCACTCCTCCAATAGCGGAAAGGCGGCAGTTTCCAGCGAATAGTAACCCATCCGACAATACAATGGCTTTTCAACAAATAGAGTATCCACCTATCGAGGAGCACGGAATCATCGGGAATTTGGGAACTGTCGTCCTCATCGATTGCGGTGGGGCAATCGACTGGTGTTGTCTCCCCCACGTCGAATCATCGAGTCTCTTCGCTCGGCTCTTAGATGCTGAGGATGGTGGCCACTTCACTGTTCAACCTGCCAGCCCCTTCGAGGCGGACCACGAGTATCTCGACCGAACGAACGTCTTGGAGATAGGGTTCGAGACAGCCTCGGGACGGGCGTCAGTTACCGATTTCATGCCCGTCCCGGAGATAGCCGAAGCCGATCGGATTCCGCAGGAGACGATCTTCCGTAAACTCACCTGTGAGGACGGTCACGTCGATATGACTGTCGAGTTCGAGCCACGATTCGACTACGCGCGAACGAAACCCACCGTTGAACGGGCACGCCACGGCGTCGTTGCAACCAGTGAAGAGAAGGAAATCTTTCTCTCGGGTTCAATTTCGTTTTCGATATCGGATCAAGCTGCCCACGCCTCAGTAGCACTGTCGGAGGGCGAGACGTGTTGGCTCGTACTCGGATACGAGCAGGAATTGCCAATAAAACCCTCTGCCCATCAGCAGACACTTGCCGATGTCATCGACTACTGGCGAGACTGGGCTCACCAGTGTCCGGAGTCCGAAATCTGTTCGATCGATGGTTCGTGGCACGATCTTGCGGTTCGTTCGGCACTCGCTCTCAAGTTGCTGACTCACCACGAGACGGGAGCCATCTGTGCTGCACCGACGACCTCGCTCCCCGAAGACATCGGGGGTGTTCGCAACTGGGACTATCGGTTCAACTGGATCCGTGATTCCACTCTCACCGTACAAGCGTTCGCCGAGTTGGGTCATCTCGAAGAGGTCACCCAGTATTTCGATCTGTGTCTGAGCCACTGTTCGCAGGGTCACCCCACGGATATCCAACCGCTGTATGGGCTGCACGGTCACGACGACCTCGAAGAACACACCCTCGACCATCTCTCGGGCTACCGGAACTCTTCGCCCGTCAGAATCGGTAATGCGGCGGTCGATCAGTAGCAACTCGATGTGTACGGCGAGTTGATTCAAGGCATCTACGCGACGACTCGCTACGGAGAAACGCTCTCTGAGGAAGACTGGGACGTAATGAGAGACATCATCAACTACGTCTGTGAGGCATGGCAGGAACCGGACGTGGGAATCTGGGAATTGCGGGGTGACCCCCAGCAGTTGGTCCGTTCAAAGGTCATGTGTTGGGTAGCACTGGATCGAGGGATCGAAATCGCTAACGAGTGCGGATTTGAAGCTCCTGTCGGCCGCTGGATTGAAACGCGACGGAACATCAAGGCGACCGTCATCGAGCGGGGCTATAGCGAGACAGCAAACAGCTTCGTCCGCTCGTTCGGAACCGAGACCGCCCTCGATGCAGCGACGCTACAAATTCCCGTTCTGGGGTTTCTTCCGCCTGATGATCCTCGGGTCCAGGGAACAATCGACGCGATACGTGAGCGGCTGGCGACCGACAATGGTCTCGTCTATCGATACGAAGGGGACGACGGGCTTCCCGGAGATGAGGGGGCGTTCGCGGTCTGTTCATTCTGGTTGGTCGAGGCACTCGTCGCCTCGAATCGAATCGAAGAGGCGGAGACCGTCTTCCGGGGCATTTGTGAGTCTATCAGCCCGATCGGACTTCTTGCGGAAGAAATCGACCCGGAGAGCGGAGCACAGCTCGGAAATTTCCCACAGGCGTTCAGCCAGATCGGTCTGATCAACAGCATTCTCCGGCTGAGTGACTCAAACGATACCAGCCAATCGAACCGTTCACGTGGGGCAACTGATGTTTGAATTTCTTCGATTCTTGGCCAATCCGGTGTTCGTGATCGCGTGGTACGCGGTCGGTCTGTTAGGCGCAGCGTGGGTGCTTTACGATACACTCTCGGTCAACACGTACGTGAATCAGGCGCTCAAGGCCGCGTGGCCCATCATCGTGTTTTTCTTTTCGGTGATCGGTCTCGCCCTCTACTGGTGGACCTGTCGCCCACCGAACATCGCCGAAAAGGAAGGTGAAGCCGCCGAGGAAGCCCACAACGACTATGTGACGAGTTCAGCCAAGAAAGTCACCGGGTCAGTCATCCACTGTGTGGGCGGTGATGGCTTGGGAATCATCACGGCGATGGTAGCGCTGCGCCTGCTCGACGTTTCCTTCTGGACGGAGTTCTGGGTGGAGTACGCTGTGGGCTTCGCCTTCGGCTGGGTGCTTTTCCAGACGCCCGCGCTCAAAAACATAGGCAACGACCTAACCGAAGCCCTTTGGAAAGGCGGTCGTGCGGAGTTCTTTTCGATGATCACGGTCATGCTCGGGATGGGGTCGGTGATGCGATTCATCACCCCGAGCGTGGTGGGTCACGCTCCCGACCCCACCACCGCCGCGTTCTGGGGATTCGCAATGTTAGGTCTGTTAGTCGGCATGATCTTCACGTACCCGATGAACGCAGTGCTCGTGAAGATCGACTGGAAACACGGGATGGCGTGACTCACTACTCCAGGAACAGTTCGAGAGTCGTATCGAGAGGCAGCTCCCTGGAACTCACTCGTAACTAGGGGCGAATATCATCAACAGAGCCGGTTGGCGATCCCAGCGGCCTGTTCATGGAGGAAATCGATGGTGACGCCCTCTCGGGTGGTAAGAACTGGCAGCTCTCGGCGGTAGGCGTCCTCACGCAGAACCCACAACAGGAACTCCGCGACGTTCGCACGTGAGATCGGTCCAGCGGTCGCGTCTATATCGTAGCCGTGTACGTATTCGCCGGTTCGAGGACCGTCCGTGAGTCCACCGGGGCGAACGATCGTCCAGTCAAGCCCGCTGCTCATGACCAGTTCCTCCTGGCGGGCCTTATCCGACATCAGGTCGCTCAAAACCGTCGCGTTTGCGAGGCGGACGTACCACGGTACCTGTTGCGCACTTGCGCCGATTCCCATCGAGGTTAGCACGATCAAACGCTCGACGCTATGATGGATCATCGCGCCGATGATGTTTTCCGTTCCACGGGAAACCACGTCTCGGGGATTGTTCGGCGTTCGTCCGAGTACACAGACAACTGCACCCGTGCCTTCTGCTGTGTTGAATAGGGGTACGGCGGCGGGATAGACCGTCACATCGGTAAGGACGAAGCCGAGGATGGCCGATATG
>NZ_JBNTJU010000059.1:0-7111 GCF_051195015.1 Halococcus sp. AFM35 | reverse complement strand
GAGATCACGCCTTACCCTGAACAAACGAGTGGCTTACGCCTTCAACGCGGAGGTGAGGCCTTAACCGAACACGGATGCTCCTAGAACTGAAGTTAGTTAGTTCGGCGGTATGGCGACTACGAGCCGGTAACCGGGGTGATGCTTCCGACGACACCCACGAGTTCGTCAGCATCGACGCCCTGGAGACGCTCGTCGCCAAGCACGAGACGCTGGCGCGGACGGCCAACGTCGATTGGGACTTTCTCCGTCTCAATGAGGCCCATCTCTTCGAAGGCGGTCTTTTTCCGCGAGAACGTCGCTCGACTGGCGAGACCGACGCTCTCGCCCCACGTGCTGATATCATACAAGAGTGCCCCGCTTTTCGCGGCGGCGAGCAGACAGAGGTCTACACCATCAAGTCCGGAGTGGTCGTTGTCGCGGGTAGTCTGGAGCGTAGTGCGTATCTGCTCGAAATCATCTGTCACTTCCGGACCAAGCTCTGTCTCAAGGGTTTCCCGGACTCGCGAGAGCGGCGGCGTCCGCAGCGTGAATGGTTCGGCGTTCTCCCAGCGGTCCACATAGTGACGCCGAGCATTCTCAACGAACTCTTCGTCATCAGTGCCGATGCCTGCAGCTTGTGCATCAGTTGGGACAATTGTAATCACCTTCTTCTCGGTGACCACCAATGGGCCGTCGAGCCGGTTCTCGGTTGTTCGGAGCGAGAGCACGTCCTCGGCCACGAAATCCGCGATTGTGCCTGCAACAGTGAAGTCACTCACGAGGTCTTTGAGTACTGTTTCAGCTGCGAGGACACGGATAGAGGGAGTGTCATCACGCTCTCTGAGCGCTTCAAGCAATCCATCGATAACATCAGTTGAAAGACCGACCGCGAGTACGGTATCTGAGTCGTCCTCAAGCACTGCTCGCCAGAGATCAGCTGCATTTCTTTCGATTACAGTGGACTGTGTTGTGCCGTCCATACAGATAGCATAATACTACTGAGACTGTAAGAAACGAGTCTAGATGCTTAGGTTCCACATTATAGTTTATTATAATAGAGCGTGATTCACCCACTGGAAGTGGGTGCTGGGTTTACTTTCGCCACGCTTTGATGAGGTATAAGTACGAATAGACGGGAGTATAGGCTGCATGACGGATCTCATCGTCAAAGCGGCGGTCAAAGAACAGCTCGCAGACCAGAACGTCTCGTCGGATTTCTATGACGCGCTCGATAGCGAGGTCGCGGAGTTGCTTGCGGATGCGGCACGGCGAGCAGAGGCCAATGACCGTAAGACTGTCCAGGCTCGCGATCTCTGAGTCACGATCCAAGATGCTCCCAATCCATTTTCGAATATCGATGTATTTTACCGTAGGAATAACCAGCAGTAGGATATGTACGATCTAACTGGTTTCCAACGCGACGCGCTGTACGCGATTGCAGGACAGGACGAGCCGAAAGGACTCGCGATCAAGGACGAGCTTGACAACTACTACGAAAGCGAAATCAACCACGGCCGGCTCTATCCGAACCTCGACGAACTGGTCGAGAAAGGGTTGGTCGAGAAGGGCGAACGCGACAAGCGGACCAACTACTACAAGATCACTCAACGCGGCCGTCGCGAGATCGATGCCCGCCGCGAGTGGGAAGAGCAGTACGTCGCCGCTGAAGCCTAGGGCCGGTTGTCTGACACAGATACAGAGACGAGTCGAAGACTCGCTCTCGGTCGGTGTTTGATCGCGTCGGTCGAGTGGTTACTGTCGGCGATCTTCTTGCCGACACTCTTTGTAGAGAATCCGCTTGTTAGTGAGGGTCCCGACGCGCAGTACGTTGGGTTTGTCTTCGCCGCACTCCTCGCATGCGTCCCAACTAATACCGAGGTCGAGGGCGTTGTCCGCATCGGTCATGGTCGGTGCTTGAGCGTATCGTCATTCTTAGTGGAGTCGCTTTCGGTGATTTCTGGACCACCAGCGCTGCAACGCCTTGGCGTGATCAGGTGACATCCCCGGTTCAGAGTCCGGTGCAACTCCACCTCGCCACCTCGATCAGGGGTTCACTTCCACTTTCACGTCCCTTTCCGGACCTTTTTGCTTGAGAGTCTCGAACAGTCAGTGTCTCCCATCGAACACACGCGGAGGCAGGAAACGACCATGCCAGATGTGCAATCGCACGCCGAAGACATTCACGACCAGTTTGCCGATCAGATGGACATTACCGTCGAGGACGTCGCAGAGCGCCTCGACACGCTCGTCAACGAGTATCAAGTGCCCATCGACGAAGCGCGCCGCAGCGTCACCAGCAGTTACTACGATGAAGCCGATACCGACCCGGAATCGATGGGTGACGCGAACGAACAGCGCGAGATCGGCAGTATCAACACAGCCGAAGAATGGATCGACATCACCGCGAAAGTCGTCCAACTGTGGGAGCCCCGGAGTGATTCCATCGCACAGGTCGGCCTCGTGGGCGACGAGACGGGCCGCATCAAGTTCACCTCGTGGGCGAAATCCGACCTTCCCACGCTCGAAGAAGGTGCAGTGTACCAGCTCGGCAACGTCGTCACCGACGAGTATCAGGGCCAGTTCTCGGTCAAGCTCAACCGGACCACCACCATCGAGGAGGTTGACGAGGAGATCGAGGTTGGCGATAACTCGACCGAGGTCGAGGGTGCTCTCGTAGACCTTCAAAGTGGGAGTGGGCTGATCAAACGCTGTCCCCATGAGGACTGTACGCGCGTGCTCCAGAACGGCCGCTGTTCCGAGCACGGCGAGGTCGACGGCGAGTTCGACCTCCGAGTCAAGGGCGTTCTCGACAACGGTAACGAGGTTCACGAGGTGATCTTCAACCAAGAGATGACTGAGGAGCTGACGGGCATCTCGCTCGATGAGGCGAAAGAGCGCGCAATGGACGCGCTGGATACCACTGTCGTGGCCGACGATATCAGAGAGAAAATCCTCGGCCAGTACTACCGGATCAGTGGACCTGAACTCGGTCGATACGTGCTAGCCGATGAATTTGAGCAGCTCGGCGCACGCACGGATTCTGAAGAAGTGCTGATTACAGCGAGGTCGCTGTAGATGAGCGCAAGTTCAGACGGGGCCGAATCCACAGGACGGGAGGTTGCCAAGCGGCTGTTCGCCCGGGAGTTCAACGATGCGACGTACACGTTCAAAGAGTCCGAGGATGAACTCGCGCCGAACTACACGCTGCTCCCGACGGGTGATCGGGTGAACCGCTTGTTTTTCGCGGGCACGCTGACCGAGACGAACGATGTGGGGTCGGACTCGGAGTACTGGCAGGGGCGCGTGGTCGATCCAACGGGAACGTTCTACATCTACGCGGGCCAGTACCAACCGGAGGCGGCAAGCACGCTGCGCCAGATCGAGACGCCGACGTATGTAACCGTGGTCGGGAAACCGCGGAGCTACGAGACCGATGACGGGAATACGAACGTCGCCGTGCGGCCGGAGTCGATCACGCAGGTCGATGAACCGACCCGCGACCGCTGGGTAGTCGAGACTGCCGATCAGACCATCGACCGGCTCGAAGCGTTCGACGCGGAGACCAACGACTACGCCCAGATGGCGCGCGACGAGTACGGTGAGCGGCTCAGTCCGTATCGAGAGGCAGCCATCGAAGCGCTGGAAAGTCTCGATGCCACCGATGCTTCAGCGGCTCTCGCCACAAGCGAGACAACGTCGGACGCTGCGGAGAGCGACTCGTCCGCTGGCGATACCGAACAGGTCGCAGCCGACGCGGATACTCACGCTTCCGGCGGGAGCGAGGAGAGTGTCGGAAGCACCGAAAGCGTCGAGAGCGAGGAGAGCAGTTCTGATGAACTCTCAGGGTCCGAAGAGTCCTCTGAGGATACTGGACTCGGCGAGTACGAATGAGACAGTGTCGCCGCCTGCTGGTCAGCGAGAGTGTCGTCTGGAAGGGGTTGATATGTCTCGTATGAATGGGCCGCGGCGAATTCCGCCGTTCGCCGAAGACGCTCTTGAGGTGCTGCGGGAGACGATCAGTGATGGCGATGAAGGCCTGTCGAAAGACGAGGCGGCTACTGTGCTGGTCGCTGACGAGCGATTTACCGACGGTGACGCCGAGTACGCGCTCGACGTGTTGCAGAATCGGGGCTACATCTACTACGTCGACGAGCAGGTTTACATCACCCCAACTGACGACTGACCAGCGGACACACCGGCAGCAGACAAGGAGCCTGCTTCGTTGCGTATTCGGCTGGATGCGTTGCTTCTACCCTTTCATGCTGACCCAGAGCGTGTATCCGCCGCCCAAAGCGGTGATGGACTTACTTGTCGCTCTCCCTGACCGCTGCGTATGGATGTGCTCGAGCTCCCGGCGTCGGTGGAAGTGCAGTTGACTGACGGCAATACTCTTCATGGAACGTTCATCGAAGAGCGATCAGACGGATGGCTGCTTGACGAGGAGAGCGGCCGCCTGATCCACGTGTACTCACAGGAGGTTGATCAGATCGCCCCTCGTGACGAGTCCGAGTGATAGCCACCGAGCAAAACTGCTACAACCCTGCTCACGCTCCTTCAGGCCGCCTCCGTGCCTTGTGTAACATGACGGTGAGTGTATGGAGACATTCTGTTACACAAGGCACAGGGCCGCCAATAGCCACCACTGTTTCCTTGCTGTCGCAGTTCAGCGGATGCACCATTGCCTCGGTCCTCACCGGAAAGTTGAGTTTGTGTGAGAGTGGAATATGAATATGGGCAGTAGCAATGATTGGCTCTTTTCGCTCGCGTCCTTCTGTTTCTACTCTCCCTACTCTCCTCGAATGAGACCGAATCAGACCGGCTTAGCGAAGGCGCTGATCAAACCCAAATCGCTTGTGTTACTGACTATAGTTCTTCTTTGGCGAGCTCTGCAACCTCATCTGGATGCTCCATGCCGGCGCGGATGAGGGCCGTGTGGAGCTGACGTTTTTCGGCATCCTCAATCTCCGGATGATCGAGCGTGAGCCGTTTCAGAAACCGCCTGAATTCGCGGCGGGTATCCTCCGGCAGATAGACTGTGGTTGGCTTCCACTCGGTTGCCTCTGCTTCCTCAGTGGAGGATGAATCAGCGTTCGTTGATTGGGTACTCTCCGATGGTTCGTCCCCTGAGTCTTCGGAGGTGTCTGATTCGGATGCGTTCGAGAAGCGCTGGCCGAGGCGGTCACTGGATCGTTCGAGGCCGCTTGTGTCGTTATCGTTTGGCATTGTGGATCACTTGAGCTATTGCACTATATGAGGCACTGCATTATTTAATGTACTGCTTCCTCTACATCACTGGTGAGCTGGTCGAAGATGGGAATCATATCCGATTCATCGTTATAGGTATAGAGTGTTTGCCCGTGGCGCATGGCGTATTTGATGTCTGCTCGTTTGCGAATCTCGTACGGGAAGACGAGATTTTGTAGTCCATCTGTTGCTCGAAGCGTTTCGAGCGTTGAGTCGGCGATCCCGTCACGAGGCACCAAGTTCGGAACAATGCCGAGGATGTCAACGTCGATACCGAACGCTGATTCGATTTCTTCGAACTCATCAAGTGCCATATCGAGCGCATCGAGCGAGGAGTCTTCAGCTTGAATAGGGATGAGAACTCGTTGCGCAGCGAGGATTGCATTATCTGTAAGTACGCCGAGGTTTGGCGGGCTGTCAATGACGACGAAATCGTACGCATCTTCTGGAAGCTCTGAGAGTAGTGTTTCAAGTCGTCGCTCTCGGTTGCGAGCATTGTGCAATGCGTCGGTGACGCCGCGCATATCGTAATTGCTCGGGATGAGATCGACGCCCTCGTCAGTCGAGACAATGAGATCCTCGAAGGCGCTCTCGCTTTCATTAACAAGATGCAGCGCCAAGTTGTCGGTTTCCGCTCGATAAAAGTCCTCTCGCAGTCCATAGTGAGCCATAAGATACCCTTGCGGATCAAGATCGATAGCGAGGACATCGTGTCCCTGTTGACTGAGACCAGCGGCGAGGTGGGCGGCAATCGTTGTTTTCCCGACCCCACCTTTCTGATTGGTGATCGCAATTCGTTGCATCGTGAAACGTTGTTCATTAGAAGATGTAATAATGCTTGTGGTGGAGAGCATTATAGAATTTTCTGAATCATATAATGCAAAGCATCGTAGAGTGTACTACTTCAACAGTAGACTGGCAATTGACCGCGGGCTTTGAGTGAGCCGGTTGATAGGGTGAGAGTAGAGATGGGCAAGAACCCGTTTCATGAAGACCTTGACGACACGTTCCGCGGCGTGCGCGTCCGCGTTCGCACGAGCGAGCACACCTATGAGGGCTGGTGCGGGCGCTGGCACTACAACGAGCACGGGGTAATCGTGTACGACGCCGAGCGCAACGATGGCGAGAAGGTCGGCGCAGTGACGGTTTCGAACCCGGAGACAGTCGAGCGCCTTCCGCCAACCGATCCCATCGAGGAGGTGCGAGTCGCGGATATCGCACCCTCGCCGTACACCTACCGCTCGATGGACGACGCCGCTCACGAGAAGTTCGTGAAGCTCACGCGCGAGCGCGGGCATCTATTGACGTATCCGACCGTGCGCCGAGTGGGAGACGACGAGCACCGCAACCATGACAGCGCATACGAGGTGGTAGCGGGTCATCGCCGGTTCGAGACCGCCCGGCGGGCGAATCTCGATACGATTACAGCCCGGGTCGCAGACCTCGACGCATGGGAGGCCGTCGAGCAGTTCGTGGACGACCACGTCCCGATTCAGGGTGGTGATGAGCGACATATGTACGGTCAGGAGGAGATCGACCGGATGCTCGCACGCCTGCGCGAGGACTGGGACGACGACCGCCTTCGCGAGATAGGGGTTCTCGCGCCGTATCTGGAGGAAAAACTGGCTTCGACGCGCCGCGAAGGGATACGACAGGGCTATCTCGCCGATAGCAGAGGAAGTGAATGAGTGACGACAAGTGTCCGCTTCCAGTGCCAGTCAACAACTCCATGACTAACAACCAGCCTCTGCGGACGGAGATATAGTGTGCCAGATACTGCCTACACTGATTGGGTTGAGTACCCCTACGCCCTGCTGTGTTGAATAGGGGTACGGCGGCGGGATAGACCGTCACATCGGTAAGGACGAAGCCGAGGATGGCCGATATG
>NZ_JBNTJU010000058.1:0-7245 GCF_051195015.1 Halococcus sp. AFM35 | reverse complement strand
CAATCGAGTGAGTTTCGCTCGATCTTGGATCGATGCATTTCTCGATTCTCGTTTGCAATACTTATCTTAGTCACTATACGGTCGTCAGTGACGCTGATGACAGTATCGTCACGGCATTTACCGACGAAACACGCGAGCATCAGCTTGATCTCGTCCATGTTGGCCGGACGCTGGGCTACAATCTCTGGGATGACGGCGTGTTCTCCTTGGAGCGGCGAACCGAGATCGTCACAGAAGTGATCGACGAGGTGTTCCATCTGAAGAACTCGGTTGCCAAGCACCGTCCCGAGGAAGAGTTCGCGGCGATCCGCGAACGGATCGCGCGAACAACCAAGCGTATTGAGAGGACAGCGTGGCAACTCTCGCAGTTCGGTTCGAGGAAGGCTGCGGGATATCTTCGGCGGTGGCTGCCGTCGATAGTGACGTTCGCCGAACAGGCTCTTGAGGGGTTCGAGGTGCCGTGGACCTCGAACCCCGTGGAACGAGCGATGGGAGAGGTGGCGAACCGATGCAAGAACCAATGGATGCGTTGGACAGAGGCCGGGTTAGAGGCATTGCTTCAACTCAGACTCGTGAAGTACGCCAATCCAGATCACTACCGAACGTTCTTCGACGAACTTCTCAGTCGATCAACCAAAACAACCATGAGCTGTGACCTCTCAGTGGAGGCTACCAGAGGCAAAGTCTAGAGGACTTTGCGACACCACCAAATATCTGCCTACAACACCCCCACTGACACCTTTTTCGGCGTGAACGTCGCGGTTTCTCGGCCCCAATTGGGGTAGGACGTTCGTGGTTCGTTTGCGTGACTTGTTTCCGGGGGACGAAAACGCCCTCCTTGCGGTCGAACAGACGAATTACTGGCTGTGCCATCCATCTGGCCGCAAGCATCCCAAACGCGCCCTGCTGTCTTATGATAGAAATTTGAAGGATGGTGTTCTCTTATCGGGTATCGAGTGAATGGTCTACTGAGAACGAGTTGAGAGACCTAATTGAGATTGAGTTCGATTTTCAGCGCGCTATCGACCTCCCGCATGATCGATGCTGGGAGCTGCCCAGCGACGAATTGAATACGCTCAGGAATATCGACCGACCGGATCTGGTCGAGGCGAATCGACGAATCTTCGTTGAAATCGCTCTCGTCAGCCCGAACCAGTACTTCGAACGGATAGCCACGATGGGTGGTGGTCGCGGGTGCAACGACGGTTGTATGGGAGTTGCGATTACCAACGTCATTTTGGACGACGACGCACGGGCGTGTTTTCTGCATCTCGTGGCCGCGTGTCGGATCGAGTTCGACAATGACGATATCGCCTCGTCTGACTTCCGTCGCGTCCTCACTCATCGTTCTTATCAGCATCGTAGCCTTCGACGCGGGGTGCTGGACCAAGCGACTCCCACGCTTCATCGGACGTGTGGTCCCATTCGCGAGCAATGTTACGAGCGGACTCGGCCGCGTCTTGATAGGCTGCCGCGAGTTCGTCCTCGCTCGGTTGTTCGTCCTCGACGTCAACGACAGCGACGGTGATGCGCTTGTTTGCATACTCAGTGCCGAGGTACAGCCGTCCGCGGTCGTCGGTTTCCTTAGTTCGGATGTCATCCAATTCGACATTCATACCCATGGAACCCACTATTACCCACGTCAAATTAAAGCTATCCCACTATTGCCCACGGTTACACTTTATTGACATCCGTCATCGGCCTGAAGGCCGGGGAAGTTGATGGAGCGAAAGCCCGGCAGCGCAGCTCCCCGAGCGAGCAGCCCGGACCGTGGAGGAGGGTGGGCGGTGGAGGGGCGTGGAAGCGGGCACAAAAAAGAAGGCACAGTGCTCAGAGAAGCGCCGAAGGAAGCTTCACCGCTTCCGTGTCCTGTACGACCATTCCGTCCTCGTCGTAGACCGGTCCCGACCGTGGCCGCCGTGGGGCGGGCCCATCGCCACGTTCGAGAACCGTGATACGCGTCTGCTTGTAGACCTCTCCGTACTTGCTCTTTCGCTCGGCCGCCAGCGTCGTCTTGCCGCCGTATCTGCCCGGCGAGGCGTCATAGATACGCACTCGATCGCCTTCATGGAGCACCGTCCCTACTTCCGCACTCCGCCAGATGGTGAGTTTGACCGAGTCCGACCTGTCTTTGAGGATTCCGACCTGCTGTTGTGCCGGCGATGCCGGCTCGAACAACCGGACGACCTCACCTTCGACCGTCACCGACCAGTGGGTGGGTTTCACCCGTGCGAGTGGTTTGACCACACCACGTGACTCCAGCAGCGCTTCCCTGGTATGGAGCGCCGCATCCAGTACGTCCTCCTGGTCGTTGACCATGCGCTCGGCGATCTGTCGCGCGATGGCCCGATGCTGGCCAGCAAATGTCAGCCCCGTCGCGATTCCGGCCGCCCGCTGGTGTACCGCCGCGAGTTCCTCCTTCGACAGTCGCTCGCGTGGATCCTCCTCGTAGCCCACGCGCAGCCGCTCTCTCCGCCCACCAACCCGCTCCTCGGCGACCTCCCGTGATCGTCGCTCACGGCCTTTCTGCCGACTGACCTCCGCTCTCGCGCTGATTCGCTCGAGTTCCGCTTCACGGCCCCTGATGCGCTCTTCCTGGATGAGTGTCAGGTGTTCGTTCGACCCCGCTTCGTTTACGCTCCTTGTATCGGGATGGTTCGTATCGACCCTGGCCTGGGTATCCTGCTCGACGCTCGCACGGAACTCGACTCGTTCGTCGACCTCGAAGTCCGATTCGCCCTCGAAGCTCACGTCCTGGTTAGTTGTCTGTTCGTCGACCGCCCGTCCACCACTGATAATGCGTTTGCTATTCATTGGTGTCACCGTCCGCTGGATTGCCACTGAAGGCGCTCATCACGGCGTCTTCTCCGACAGCTCTGGAGTAGGTCTTCCTCGACTGCTGGCATCGGCTGCGCGCTCCCGCGAGCGCCTTCACCTCTGTGAAGGGGCGCGAGCGGAGCGCGCCCTCAGACCCACGCAACCAGCACCGCGCGCCGACCCGTCCGGAGCGAGCGTCCAGCACACAAGCCGGTTTCGCGTCCGTCGACTGACGCGCAGCGACCGACGAAGAAGGGAGCGAGCATCCGGGAGACGCAACCGAAAGCGCGCTTGGTGCTGGCGGCAAACCAGATGCCCGGAACGCCGAGTGCAGCGACCGACGAAGGAGGGAGCAACCGAGGCGCAGCCCGGAATGGTCGGTGCCGAGCGATGCGGAGGGCGGCATGCGGCGAGCGGGGCGAGCGATAGCGAGTATTCTGAGCGCCCGGACGTCCGAAAAAATCTTCCTCGCGCAAATTGATCGTTATTTTTCATTATCTATTTTTGGTCGTGGTGAATTGTACTGAGCGTATGTCTCGCAAGGACGATAGCGGTGACCAGGACCGGAATCCAGCAGAGCAACTATGGAACATCGAACGCCGGCGCGTCTTGCAGCTCGCTGGCGCGGGGGTCGCGGGTCTCGGGATGACGGGGGCCGGCAGCGGCGTCGCCAGCGCGGCGACGGACTGCGCGGACGGCCCCTTCGAGCGAACTTACGAAGGGGGAACAGTCAACTTCGCCCAGATACAGTCTGAGCAGGGAGCGAAACGGGGGCCACCCGACATGTCGACAGCCGAACCGGGAGGCCGAGACAAGAGCGGCGAGCCGCCATACGGTCGTGCACGTGGACAGCAGGGCGACGAGGGTGACGGCGAGTTGGAGATCGGGACCGAGTACGAGGGTCTCGGCTCTAATGACACCCGGGGTGGCGTCCCGTCGGATTCGCAGATCGCCACGGGGCGGAGCAAGAACGTCCATGCGGTCAACCAGCAGGTCGCCATCTACAACAAGCAATCCGGAACCAAGCAACGACAGGTCGATTTGGAGGACATCTGGGAGCCGGTCATCCCCGAACCCGAAGGCGGGTTCGCTCTCGGCTACCCGTTCGTGTTCGATCCACGAGCACGATACGATCGCAACGAGGATCGGTTCGTCCTCTGTGCGACGCAGTTCGTGATGGGACTGACGGCGGACGGTGAGATGATCGGCAAAGAGGAGGTAGAGGAGGGCGAGGTCGATCCCAAAGCGGTTTCGCGCGCTCCCAGAGGGTACTTCGTCGTTGCCGTCTCCCAGAGTAGCAATCCGAACGGCACGTGGAACGTCTATCGACTCCCGCCCGAGGATGCCGACGGCCCCGACGTCGCGGGCCTCGTCGATTATCCCACGCTGGGTCTCGATCAGGACGCGATCTATCTCACCCAGAACTTCTTCGCTAACGACGGCAGTTTCACGGTGACGATGGTCACCCTCGACAAGGCCGAGGTGTACGCTGGCGAGCCGGTGACGGCCCACCACTTCGACAATATGAACAACCCGGGTGAGGATGCACCGTTCACCTTCACTGTCCAGCCAGCGTTTCAGCCGTTCTCGGGCGGCAGTTCTGGGACGTACTATATGGTGAACAGCGGGTTCACCTCGGATGCGCTCACCCTTTGGGAAGTGACTGATCCCACTACTAACCCGTCGCTTTCGTGTTACACGGTCGACGTAGAAGCGTATAGTCCCCCGCCGACCGCGGACCAGCCGAACACGGACTCCACCATCGACACCATCGGCTCCCGGCTGATGAACGCCGACTACAACCTGGAAGACGGCTCGCTCTGGACGGCCCACACCGTTGCAGCCGAGGGTGACGACGGCGTGGTTGCGGCCATCAGATGGTATGAGATCGACGTCGAATCGCGCGAGTTAGTGCAGAGCGGTACCTACGGCGAGCCGGACAAGTCGTACTATATCCCGACGGTGAAATCGTACGAGGACGCAACGATCATCGTCCACAACGTGAGCGGTCCAGACACGTTCGCGCGGATGGATGTCGCGGGTCGGACCGCGGACTTCACACCGGGCGAGATCGAGGATTCGGTGGCTATCCAGGACGGCGAGTCCAAGTATAACGCACTCCCAGGTCCCGTAGAACGGTGGGGTGACTACAATGGGGCCTCGCTCGACCCACAGACGAAGAACTTCTGGACCGTGAGTCAGTACTCGCCGAACATCAACATTCCTGTTGATGAGGAAACACGCGATCCCTACGCCACGCGTATCGCAGAGGTGTTCTTTGACGATGAGCTATAGGCATCAGCAGAGGAGTTCATAGATTCTCATCCACGTCTGCTACCGTGGACGGTTCAGAGCGACTCTGCCGTACTGCTGTTGGATAACTCAGGAGAAAAATCTCCGAGAATCAGCGCTCATCCCAATAGGCAACGGTGGCAGTTCGTCGGACAACGGCAGAGGACAGTGAGCGGGAATTATCATCATGTATTTTAGATTTTCCGCCAAGTTTGTATCCTTGTCAGCTCTAGGGGAGATATGGAGTCCAACCAGTCTCCTGATTCCGAGAGCCAGAGGAATCTCACGAGTACCACCCGAGATCCTCCTGCTCTTCTGAGCCGAGTCCTCATTGGAGGGTTTCTGGGATACGCTGCAATCAAGAACTTCAGAGATCTGGAGGGCCAGATAGGGTATGCAGAGGCAAAGGGAGCACCGTCCCCGGAAACAGCAGTCCCGTTTTCCAGCGGAATGCTCGCTGCAGGAAGTCTTGGGATCATCCTTTGGCGGTTTCCAATCGTTGCAGCCGGAGCCATCGCCTCTTTCCTGTTAGGAGTCACACCGATAATGCACGACTTCTGGAATATCGAAGACGAACAGCAACGGCAGGTCGAGATGTATCAGTTCTTGAAAAATGTCGTTATCCTGGGGGCGATTATCGAACTTCTTCGGCAAGCTGTTGAACAACACTGACAAAGAGTGCGTACCTCCCTCACCGGGAAATTCGAGTCAATTAGCTATGATCTGTTGAGGATTCTCGTATACGACCTGCCTAATCGTTTCGATATCAATTCCCAGTCGGTAGAGTTCGAATATCGTCCGCTTGAACGAGAAGACGTCGGATTTGAGAATCCCTGCGCTATCCGTCTCGATAAGTACTCGATCGGGGCCATACTCTTTGATGACGGTCGCGACGTCTCGGGGTGTAACTCCTAGCAACCAGGGATAGCTGATGGTGAAGCTCAGATAACAGTCCGTGTTCTCCATGACGTATGGGGCGATTCGCTGGTCTGCATGCGAGAGAACCAATCGGTCATCGGCAAGTCCGGCTTCGTCTTTCAACTCGATGTCGAGTTCCGTCGCCGCCTGTTTCACGTTCTCCGCATCGAGAACAGCGTCCTGCTGTAGGCTCATGTCTAACTCATAGCCCGGGATCGTACCTCGGTCACGAAATGGGAGGTCGACGTCTTCGACATCTTCGAGATGTGGGGGTGTGTGTACGATTGCTGGCAGGTCGTGATCAGCCGCGACTTCCATCTGCCGTCGCATAAGCGACTTCTGGTCGTTGAGGTCCCATCGGGCGGCGTGTTGTGCCGGAATGATACCGATCTCCCCGACAGCAGCAACTTCCTCCAAAGAACAGTACTCGGGCATTACCTCCAGCAACGTCTCGTAGTCTGCTACCCGTTTGCCAGCGTGGATGCCGATACCCAACTTAGCATCGAAGATATGTGATTCTCTGATCTGTCCGAGTCGGTTGAGCGCGTCATCCCAGAGATATCGAACATCCGCGGGTGCTGCTGGCTGATACGGTGTCCAGTAGTAGGCCGCCGCCATCATTACCATACCTTGACAACCGCTCAGCGTGAACTCCTCGCGCTCGTTCCAGGAAAGGGTGTGTGCGTGATTGTGGATGTCGACCCACGGGATGTTCGCGAGTTCTGAGGGGAGCTCGTCACGATCCGTCCGGTCCATCGAGGCGGCGTCGATTGGTCGCTCCGTTGGGTATTCTTGGCCCATCGCGAGTACGGTTGCGTTTCGGGAACGGATATGGGTATCGCGCAGTGTGCGAATAGCCGTTCATGATAGTCTGCGTATGGCGACGCCCAGCATGGTGTGAAGTGGATCTGAGGCGAGCGGGCAGGGGCCACGACTGTTCTCGGTTTGCAGGTGCGATGCAGGTTTGCAGGTGCGATGCAGGGTCACAGCGGAGGAACAAGCTATCCAGTTCACCTGAGTTGAACAGCGCGGATGCCCTTTCCTTAACGAGCGCGGACGTTCCGACGCTAGGGGCTAGCGTAAGCTATTGACGTCCAGAAATCGGTCAATCCAGTCGGCAGCGAAGCTCAGACGATGCGTTAGTTCGAGGAACGTCCCCTCAACGAGAGCGCGGAAGTCGTCCGCGCTCTCGGTCGAAATCGGCGAGATGGCACGCTT
>NZ_JBNTJU010000057.1:0-7456 GCF_051195015.1 Halococcus sp. AFM35 | reverse complement strand
CTTCGGTGAGTTCATTGGCTGCTTGGTTTGGCTGCATCAACCGACCAAGCAGCCCGTTCACCTAACTCGCTTTGTGAACTACTGAGAATCCGTTTCACGAGGACCTTGACGACACGTTCCGCGGCGTGCGCGTCCGGGTTCGCACGAGCGAGCACCTATGAGGGCTGGTGCGGGCGGTGGCACTACAACGAACATGGGGTGATTGTGTACGACGCCGAGCGCGACGACGGCGAGCACGTCGGCGCGGTGACGCTCTCGAACCCGGAGACAGTCGAACGCCTCCCACCGATGGAGCCTATCGAGGAGGTTCGGGTTGCAGACATTGCGCCGTCGCCGTACACCCATCGCTCGATGGACGACGCCGCCCACGAGAAGTTCGTCAAGCTCACGCGCGAGCGTGGGCATCTGCTCACGTACCCGACCGTACGTCCGGTGGCCGAGGAGCAGCGTGAGCACGACCGCGCGTATGAGGTAGTAGCGGGCCATCGTCGGTTCGAAACCGCCCAGCGTGCGGACCTTGAGACGATTGCAGTGCGGGTTGCCGACCTCGATGCCTGGGAGGCCGTCGAGCGGTTCGTCGACGACCACGTAGCGATTCAGGGTGGTGACGAACGGCACATGTATGGTCAAGAGGAGATCGACCGGATGCTCGCGCGCTTACGTGAGGATTGGGCCGACGACCGCCTGCGTGAGATAGAGGTGTTCGCGCCGTATCTGGAGGAGAAGCTGGCTTCGGCGCGCTCGGAAGCGATGCGACAAGGCTATCTCGCCGACGGGAGAGGAGATTGATGAGCGACGAATCGACCCCACTCAGGCCTTGATAGTACCGGATCCGGGCTCCATGATGTTTTGTCGGCTTTGACCCACCATGTCCGTGACGGAGAGGCACCACAGCATTCTGCTTGCTATCGTTGGCCGCTTCACATCTCGATGGTGGGGATGAGATCGTTCTCGATGAGATATGGGAGGACGTGTTCCTCGCGCCACTCATAGAGGAGAGCCATCAGTTCGTTTTCCAGTTCTTCTAAGCGAGTGTCGTTGTACGGACGAGTCTCAAGGATATGCCACGTGCTCGTGTCGGGATCGAACGCGAGCGCGTAGATAGTGTCCTCGAAATAGAGGAGAAATTCCGTGATGATATCGTTATGCCGGTTTTGAATTGGCATCGTTCCGGTGATGGCGTCTGATTCGCCCAATGCGGTCACCGTCTCGGTCGAGATCGGTTGTGAGGGGAGCGCGTCGAAGACACGCGGTTGTGAGTCATCGGTCATGAGTGGACTCCGTCTGTCTATTCTCTCCGTATCCAGGGAGAAGAATCGCAGTCAGTAGTATTGTTCGTGTTCTTTTGATACGAGATAGTAGATGGTTTCTCACTGAGTGAGTAGTGGGTACACAAACTATTTGGGACGAGACAGATGTGAGAAGACGTGTGGCATCCGTCTGTAGCAACTCTGCGACCCCCTCTCCAGCCGAAGCTAACATATTTACGCGAGTGCGTAATATTATTTGGTATGCCAGAGCGTGATGGGGAGCCAAATGTTGGTATTCCAGCCGATGGCGTGCCGTCGGAGGAAGCAGTTCGCCAAGAACGCAAGCAGTACGACGAAGGAAAGACGGTCAAAGAACGCATCTACGAGACCGCACTCACGCTGCGCGAACCCACTCCGGTTTCGGTTGTCGCCGAACGAACCGAGTGCACACCCGAATCTGCCCGCCGACACCTCCTCTGGTTCGCCGAGATCGGTATTGTCGAGCCAGTCGGTGAGGGACAGCCAGCACAATTTCAGCGCAATCGCGCGTATTTCTGGTGGAAGCGTGCTAACGAAGCTCGACGTGCCTATTCGAGCGATGAACTCGACGCTCGGCTCGAAACGCTGCTTGAGAGCGACCGCGCCTACCAAGAACAATACGGTGTGGCTGATCCAGCGCAGGTGAGCGCGTTCGATATCGCCGATCCGGACCACCACGGCGCGCTCGAAGCCATCTGGAGCGACGTCAACGATTGGCTGACTGTCCGAGAGGATCAGCGCGTGCTCGAACACGCCCAACGCCTCCAGCGCGAGCAGCATTCAGCTCCGGCCTAAACCGACGTACATGTCTGACGCGAACGCACCAATCGACGAGGCGATTCTCCAAGCCATTGCACGAACTCTTCGCACCGATGATCGAATCGGGGAGGCGGTCCTCGTTTCGGGTGAGGGAACTGACGAGCACAAGCATCTCACGGTCACCTTCGATCCAGTGCGCTATCCCACATCCGTTCGGGAAGCACACCTCAAAATCCAGTGGTACCGCAACGATGGCTTCAATATCCACTATGCGGAGGCCCATACCGACAGTATTGACAGAAGCAACGTCTGGCAGTGTCGCTGGGACCGGCAATCAAGCAGCCACAGCACTCGTGAGCACTTCCATCCGCCGCCTGACGCGGGCGAGCCGACCGATACCCAGTTTCCGGACGACTATCGCAGTGTTCTTTCGATGGTGCTCGCAGCAGTTCGAGCACGAATCGACGAACTCTGGCAGAACTACGAGAAGATACCCTGAGTGTAGCTTCAACCGTGAACTAGCCAGTTTACCGTAAATCTTACCGTAATTCGATCCGTTAACCGCTCATGCCTCCGGACGGTTACACAACAATCACGGTTAGCGACAGATTAGCTGCCAAACTCACTCGGATCATGGTGCGTCATGATTGCTCCAGCTACGCTGAAGCAATCAAGTACGCTGCTGATACAACACTCATTCAAGAAGATGAGATCACCATACGGGAGCTTGTTCAACTCCTTGCAGAACGTGTGGACGAGGTAGACGAGAGCGTCTTACAGTAAAACTTACGGTAAACCCTCAAGTCGAGGGTTGAAGCTACACTGAGTGGACCATCCAGTAAATCCGTACCCAGTAGCTGTCCCTGTGTGAACCGCCGCTACTGGAGGTAGAGTTGCGCGGCGGTGTCAAAGCAGGATTCGGGTGAGCCAACGAACGAGCCGTCGAGCGTGATCGACGGCTCGTAGCGCTCATCGCTGTACTTGTAGAACGCGAATTCCCACGAGTCGGCATCGCCACTCCAGGCCAGTCGGCAGAGTTTCGTCGGTGTCTGTCGGATTCGTTCTTGCTCTTCCTCGGATGCATCAGGGCGAATCCATGGGTTACTCTCGAATGCGTCGATGTAGGCATAGTCGCCGCGGAAGCGAACGTCTACACGCGCGCACCGCTCACTCCACGCGGTGCGCGCGTGGGTCTCAAGTCGATCTGTGAGCGTCCGGCGGACTGGCTCTGGAATTGGGACCATACTACTCAGACGTTTCCAGCGAGCTTTACGCTATTGCTGGCAGCTTCGTAAGCAATCTCTCCAGATCGTCTGTCGTGTAGGTCCACTCGAACGGCTCTGGAACCGCGTTCCAGAGCACTTCGAATCCCGCGATCTGGTGCATCAACGCAACGATCGAATCGAAGCTCCCACCAGTCAACGCTTTCCGAGTCAGCACTGAGAAGTAGAGTTCAATCTGATTCAGCCACGAGGCTCTATTCGGCAGATGCACTCCTTCGACGTTGTCGTAGTGCTTTTTCAGCCACCCAGTGAACGTGTTTGGGTGGTGGGCAGTCCCGTTGTCGGTGATCCAGAACACCCGATCTGCTCGACGGCAGATCGGGTGGTCCATCACGTCCTCAACAAGTCGCTCGAAATTCGCTCGGGTGTTGCGTGTAACACACTGCCCGTAGACTTCTCCTGTGCCGACGATGAGTGCCGCCTGATACGTACAGCCGCCGTGGCGGTCGTACTCGTGCTCGACACGTAATGGTGTGCCCGGTCCCGGCGGGCTTCGGTGCCGGGACCGGGCTTTGATGGCTGTTTTCTCGTCAGCACAGATGACCACGTCTCCATCAGTCAGGTCTTCGCCATTCCACGTTCCGTTGTACAGATCGAGAACAGGCGCAGCTTTCTGCCCAAAATCCGGATCTCGTGGCGTCTTCCATGAGCTACACGTCCACGGTTTGATCGCCGCGTGCTTGAGCCACGCGGCGATCGTTGAGGGTGAAGGACAGGGATCGATCTCAGAAACGGCGACCATGTGAATATCGGTGATGCTCAACCGGGAGAGGGGAAGGTCACGTTTGGCCGGGAGTTCACACGCGAGAGCAGTGATGAGCGCTCGGACAGCATCATCGTAGATGGGTGGTCGACCGGGCCGGGGCGCGTCCGCGAGCCCGGCCCGGCCAGCGTCAGCAAAGCGTCCGCGCCACTTGCGGACGGTTTTCCTCGTGCAGGCAAGTTCCTTCGCGATGTCAGTGTTAGTAGCTCCGTCAGCAGCGCGGAGGACAATCCGCGCACGGAACACATCCCGTTGTGAGCTGGTTGCTTTCCGTATGACCGCTTCAAGATCGTCTCGATCTTGAGCGGTCATGGTGATTGTAGTAGGGTGAGGACCGGGCGACATGATATGCACTCTCCGCGGAGAACACCCATATAGAGGGGCTGAGAGGAGATAACGTTGCAGTTCTATCTGGGTACGGACTTACTGGATGGTCCACTGAGTGGCTTTCTCATCTGAGGAATTCACAAGGATATAAGTACGCATCGGTAGGAGTACGGCTGCATGACGGATCTGATCGTCAAATCGGCAGTCAAAGACCAGCTCGCAGACCAGAACGTTTCAGCAGATTTCTACGACGCGCTCGATAGTGAAGTCCGAAACCTGCTCACGGATGCTGCACGCCGAGCAGGTGCGAATGAGCGCAAAACCGTCCAGCCGCGCGATCTCTGATGGAGGCAGAGTAACCGATCTTTGTCGAGTATCGATATATTTTAGTCTTTGAATGACCACATGTCGGATATGTACGATCTGACTGGCTTTCAGCGCGACGTGCTGTACGTTGCCGCTGGCAAGGACGAGCCGAACGGCCTCGCAATCAAAGATGCACTCGATGAGTATTACGAGAGCGAAATCCATCACGGACGGCTCTACCCGAATCTCGACGAGCTGGTCGACAAAGGATTGATCGAAAAGGGCCAGATCGACCGCCGAACGAACTCCTATGAGGTGACTCAGCGCGGCCGGCGTGAGATCAACGCCCGGCGCGAGTGGGAAGACCAGTACATCGCCGTCGAGGCCTGAGACTATGAGTGATGGTTCGCTCTATCAGATGTTCTCATCATCTCGCACTCTCCTATCGAGAGCAATATTGAACACGAGTGGCAGAGAGTGAGCGGCTAATGATCGAAATCCCTGATCGGCTGGAATGTTTGTTCACCGGCTCAATCGAGGAAAACGACGATTCATACAGAATCAAGGTGCCAGAGGACGCATTCAATCTGGGTAGGGTTTCGGCCGGTGAAACCTATCGAGTGGCAATTCTAGTGAGTCTCAGCCCAGCGAGAGCCAACAGGAGCAACCATCCGTAGAGTCGTCCCCGACGCCACCGGTATCGACTGGCGACATCCGCGAGATAACCATCGACGCTCATCCCGATACATCGTAACACAGCAGTTTCTCGAACCAGTCGTTCGGTGAGTTGAGTTTCAGTCCGAGGAAGCCGAGGTATTTCTGGAGATGATGCTTCGAGACACCACGGAACTTCGCCAGCCACTGGCGAAGGAAGCTGTGGCGGTTCTCACAGGTGTTTGTGTGGGCGTCACCGATCACGTAGGTGTCGGAGTGGGTGACGGCCAGATGGCCGTCCACCCCCTCCTTGTCCTCGATGTCGTCGTAAATTGAGTAGCCGTCGGTGCAAAGGATGACGCTCCCGTCGCCGTGTTCAGCGATGTCCTCGTCAGCGTTTTGTAAATCTTCACAGACAAGAAATCGAACTCGTCCGTCATCCCGACGGACGAGTGTCAACACCGGCGGTTTGTCTGACTCGAAGGTTCCGCGCCCCTTTTTGAGAGTCCGCGCTCGCGCGGACTCCCATCCTCGTCTTCGAGTCCTTTCTCACCAGCCGTGACGTAGACCTCGTCAGCTTCGCACACGTCGTAGAGGTCAAGCTCGTCGATATTACCGCTCACGTTCTGGACTTTGTGGACGAAGTCGAGGACGGCCTCGTAGTCTCGGTCGAGATCCCGAGCGATCTGAGCGGTCGGCTCAGATCGCATCTCCTTGACGATGTAGAACATCTCTTCGAGGCCGAAGCGATGTTGGCCGAAGATCGTGTTAGTGAGGTCGTTAAAGTAGGTCTCACACGCCTTACACCAGTATTGCTGGGCGTCTTTGCCGGTCGTACCCCGCTTGACGACGGCGTCACTCTCGCAGTGGACACACGTCACCGTCTCGCCGAACCGGGCGAGACGGAGACGCTCGAAGCATCGTTCACGTGGTGGAAGGAAGACCTGAGCTGACTCCTCGTCCATCGTTGACCGCTACGTGATTCGCCAGCCGAATCGATGTTACGGTCTATCGAGATGAGCGACCATCGAAACGCTGGGCGATCAAGGCGATGGAATAGCGAAAATCGAGCGTGGCTACGTGCTGATCGTTCCCGGAGCGCGTCCGGATGATGAGGTGACCGTCGAAGTCACCGATGTTCCGGTCGTAGATGTCAATGTGCTTTAATCGAGAAAAGCTTGGGCGTGTAAGCACCTCCTGTGTCCCCAAGCATGAAGGCTCATGGTGAGCAGTTCGTGGAAAAGCCAAGACACTCTCGAAAAGCCGTTTGAGAGGGTTGTTCGGAATTCACAAAATGTGTATCGGATGATCAACATCCATACAGACAACATATTCTATGGCTATCGCTCGACATATAATGAATAAATAATAATTGCGAAACCGAACGCTGTCAGGATGCTGTTGATAAGAATGCCTGTTTGGAGACCAACACCGAGCAGTTGGTGCGCGATACCCGCGAACAGCGCTCCGATTGTGACGACACCGAATCCAACTGCGAGCGCGCGGAGCGACGGAGATCTCGTCCGCCGATGGGCTTTATATGCGATGTAGACGATACCACAACCCAAAATGAGAATTATAGTTTTACTTATGATGATCGCTATTGATACTGACTGACTCATAACTCATCACCCATATCTGACCACATATCAGCAAGTCGTTCGTCCGCTGTCCGTTTCGGTCGATTGATTGTTACACCGAATTGACCATTTTCTGTGATGGTTATATTCAAGCTGTTTAAATCGCGTTGATAGCGCGTGATTCGACCACGCTTGGGATGGACCTCGTAAAATTCGCGTACGAGTGTAGCTTCATTCAGAAGATCCAATTTCCGGTACACCGTGGATTCGGATATGTCACAAGCTTCGATGAGTTCCTTGGCGGTCATGGGTTGGGCAGTCTCTTTGAGAAGGGTTCGACAATCAGGATCATCCAGCGCATCAAGGACAATCTGCACTGCTGGCGTGTCCTCGTTTCTTGCTGGATCAGGCCCCATCGCTGTTGCGTTCTGAGTTGATAAAGCCACAGGGAGCGAGACCTCTGTGAGGGGCACTGGAACAAGGTGTGTAGGCTGC
>NZ_JBNTJU010000056.1:0-8016 GCF_051195015.1 Halococcus sp. AFM35 | reverse complement strand
GGACAACGCAAGTCTCTCGCTTCAATGCCTTTGATCTAGCGACCGATCCCGACGCCGTCTAGTGATTCAACAGAGCCCATCTTTGATCTTCTTCTGTTCGCTGAGGAGACAGTCATAGCAGTTGCGTACCAAGAAGCCGAAACAGGGTGGGTAGTTGTGGCCAAAGAAACCGATGAAGACAGTAACGCGTACGAGAGTGCCTATGACAAGTTGCTTGAGTACCGTGGATATGAGGAGATTGAGCGGGAAGACGCCATGCGACAAGTGATCACGAAGCTGTACGGTATTCCTGAGGAGTTGGTCGAAGCCAATCCAGACGAGTTTGAGTCATTGGATGGTGGGTAACGAATGGGCGAGTTACCACCAAACGCGGCATGGCCTGACGGCTGGCGATACAGCCAGAAGCGAGGCGACTATTTCGTGCTCACATACGACCTCCACACGCATTACGTGATACAAACGACCGATGACGAATGGACCGTCGAGTACGAGTATAATGGCCGTCCGAACGGTTCGATGTCTGCGACAACCACGTCAGCGACTGGTTTTGAACGTCTGAAACGTGACCTCTACAACAACTTTCTCAGCTCGGAAGACAAATCCCATGACTTGAGCGATGTCTACAATCAGACGCTGCCAACGTATGCGGCAGTTTTCGTGGAATGTGTTCCAGAGGGAGACCTCCATCCGGTGACTGGGGACCGCCGTGTGAGTAACTATCTGGAGCTTCCTGACCACGAATTCATCATTCGTGAATATGGCGACGGGTGGGAACGATTTGATGTACGGACTGTCGATACCGTCGAGGAGTTGGAATCGGTTGTACGGAGCATCTCACTACCAAACGATGGTCCGATACCGGAGGTTGAGACTGCTGCACCGATGGAACTGAACCACTTCACGGGAGAGACCGACCAAGAATAATATGGTTAGTACCCCAAAGTTTGTATTCAGTACCCGATGATGGTGGCAGCAATTAAGATCGATGGAACTGATGGTAGCCGGTAGTCAAGGGTGATGCAATAGGGTTTCTCTGATTCTAGAACCACCCGTGCGAAAAGAAGCAGCAATCGCTAGCCGCGCAGCTACCGCGTCGGCAGTCTCGGAGAGAAAACGGAGGGTTAGCCGTAGTCAGTGTTCGCTATCTCTTCGAGCATCACCTTCCCACGAACCGGTGGGTCAGTGTCGTCCTCGTCGAAGGTCTGGGCTGCCCACGACTGCACGAACAGGTTGATCGTCGCCCACGCGTTGTACAGGAGGATGGCGAGCATCCAGACGAATCGCCGGGTGCCGAGGTCACGTGACCTCATTCGCGGGAGGAACTGATGCTTGATCTGTCGGAACGTCGTCTCGATTGACCAGCGCCGCCTGTATTGTTCGGCGAGGCTCCAGACGGTCGTCTCATTTCTCCGGTTTTCCGGGGTTAGCTCCGGGTGGATACCGGCGTTGTCGATCTCTTTGTTCGTGATGAACGCGACGTACTCGACGTCATCGTCGGGCGCGAGATCGCTCCACGTGAGCTGTCCCTCGGCCTGACCGAAGTCGAAGTCATCAAAGCCAGTCTGTTCGTGGTCGTCGTGGCGTTTCTCGCCCTGTTTCACTCCAGTCTGGTCGCGTTTTTCCACCGCGAAGAGGGTCGTCTTGTGGGTCATTCCTTTCCTCTTCGAGTTCATCTCGTAGTTCTTTCCCCAGTCAGCCGTTCCGGAGAACGTTTCGAACAACCGTTTTACGGGTTCACGGTGGGATTTTCGCATGATGTAGTCCTCGCCGATGTAGTGGATATAGCGACAGATGTCCACGTTGGAGAATTCGGCATCGGCAAAGAAACACTTGACGTCCACGAGGTCGGTGACGCGGTCGATAAGGTACTTCACAGCCTGGAAGAACTTATCGCCTGGTACCGACGAGACGTTCGCCAGTACCACGCTCTGTCCGTCGATGATGGCGTTGGCGGAGAGGTCTTTCCAGCCGTAGTTGGTGTCGAAGTGGGACTCTCGATAGACCCCGTCCGGGCGGTCATCGCTGCCCCGAGGGTGCTTGTGCCAACTCCGAATCGACCCGTCGATACAGACCGGCACCGGGCCGTCGATGACACCGTCTTCGGTGAGTTCGGCGACAAAGCGTTCGATGCCTTCCTCGGTAGTGGAGTGCCAGTCGTCGGTTCCACCTGGGTCATCGAGGAGATCGATGCTCCAGTCGACGCCGTCGGCGGCGAGAGCGTCCCAACTGTCGTAGACGTCCGGGTTCGGAGCCGTATCGTCAACGGAGGCGCGTGGTTTCACCCAGTGGACCTCGCCATCGACGACGACACGCTCACGTTCCTTGTTCCGGACGGCGCGGCGGTAGGTCTCGGGATCGAACGGCTCGTCTTCGAGGGCGTCAATCTCGGCGACATAGGAGTCCATCGACTCGGGGTACATCTCTCGCCGCCGTGCAAGCCACCCGGCGTAGTCGGTGAGGTCTTCAGTCGGAACGGAGACGTTGTCGGCGCGATCGAAGTCCACGATGTCCGTCAGAATCGGACGGATGCGGTCGTAGGCGCGGTCTTTCGCCGCCTCACGGACACCTTCTGCGGTAAATTCGGGAAAGGATTGAGACCCGTCATCGACACCCATCGCCATGAGGACACCGTTCCTGCCCCAGCCGATCTTATCGCGGACGTGCTCGGCCATCCTGCGCAGGCGCTCGTGTGCGTGGGCGAACTGCTGTTTCCACGACAGCCGGATCGTCTCGCGACTGCGCGGGGAGTCGAGTCCGAGAGCATCGACCACGCCGTCGGTGTTACGGAGGTGCCGGGCGATCTGTGGCCACGAGTCAAGCTCTTCTACGACGTGCCAATAGACGTGGAGGCGGGCCATCGTGATGACGTCTTCCTCGCCACGGTGTTCGTATCTGTCTTCGGCGGGGTGAAACCGGACGCGACGGTCGGCGATCTTCTCGGCGATGTAGACGTAATCGCGGTCTATCGGCTCTTCGACGGGTGGTATGAATCCCTCGGTAGCGATCTGCTCGGTGATGTGGTCTTCCCGTTGTGCCACTACTACGACGAGTTTGCAAGGGGAGGGTCATATCCTTTCCGCAAAATCTGGATGAGAGAATTGGTGCCTGCTCCCTCCGAACTGAAGTTGTACTTGCGGAGGCGCTGGTACTTCCACCGCGAGGTCAACGCCTCGGCGTCGCTGAGGTTCCAGTACCAGTCGATCTGGCTGTCCTGCTCTGATCCATCGTACTTCTTACGGATTGCGCACATCTGTCGCTGTTCATTCTGGTTGCCAATCGAAATCCGAATATAAGTGGCGATTTGAAGGGTGTGCTCGGGCATCCTAATCGTACTGCGATTCGGTGTATAAAGAACGGAAATTTTCGTATCAATATGGGAAACTGGTGTTTCTGAGGGCGGAATCGAACATCGATCTAGGAGATCAATCTTCAGTGGAGGATGGCTCGGCTACCACTATCATCACATTTCCCTTTTCCTTCCTGCTCTGTACACCCATCCACCGCTGACAATCACTGCTAGTTTTGGTGTTTTCGAGAAGGCAACCACCAGCGGCGAGATTGGGTAAACTATCAGCCACTTCTGTCGGTCACACTCGGTAGGTACGGTATGACGGCGTGTCTGTTTGCGGTGTAAGAAAGCGCCGCGGACTGAGTCGTCTCATCCGGAACCACCATGTCGATTACGTTCGGATCCATGTGATCGTCACGGCCGCCACCGAACCGCCATTTCGCTTTTTTCGCCGCAGCTGGCCGGATTCGCCCGGGGTCGGTCCCCGACTGTCCAAGTAGGAGTGGAGCAAATTCCATCATCGATACGTCACCGACCGCGTTCTTCGGGAATGAGACTGCGATTGCGTTCTGTTCAGGATAGCCCGCGGCGGTGACGGAGTCTCCAGCGACTATCTCGCCGTTCGCGTTTTCAATTCGAGCGCGCCAGCCTTCGGCCCAGACTCGGTAGTGGTATGGCTGTTCGAACTTTGCCCAGACCCCCTTCCGGGCAGTCGCTGTTGATGGGACCTTGCTCCCGGCGTTTGGGTCGCGGAGATAGACCTGCAGCGTCTGGAAAGAGAAGCCGTTCGGGCCGGCCCACGGGTTTACGACCGCTCCATTAAGGTAATAGACGAACCGATACCGGCCATCGTCTTCGTAGAGCTCGATCGCACTGATATCAAACATCCCGTTCTTGAACGAGTCGTTTGCCGGGTAGGTATAGCTCCCCGGCCCGTGGTCGTCACCGGCAGGGTCCTCCCAGCGCTTTAGCAGGCGACCGTTCAGTCCTCCCATCGAGAGATACGGAATCGTTGCCATAGTCGCTGAAGAGTAGGTGAGTGCCTCGGCTTGGCTCGTGCCACGCGGTGTAACGAGATCAATCACCTGTGGGTCATTTCCGAGCGTCGAGTCATTGCCGACTCCGCCGCCAAACCTCCAGCGCGAGTGCGTCGCATTCACGCGGCGGACACCACCAATACCGTATCCATCGTAACCACAGAGTACTGGGACGAGATCCATCTCCCCAAGTTGTCCGTTGAAAGCACTTTTAGGGACGCTAACAGCGATAGTGTTCTGACTCTGTACGGTGTAGACGGTAACATCCTTGCTGATTACAGCACCATCCGGGGCCTCAACCGCCATCCGAATTGGAAGATCGGAGCTCCCGTTGCGCTTGGGTTCAGGCGGAGCCACAAGCCGATAGTGGTACGGTTTTTCGAATTTCGCATTCATCCCTTCGCGGGCAACTTTGCCACCGCTACCGCCGTTCGGGTCGCGGACGTACACCTGTGGGAACTGCACGGAGTATCCCCCGGCGAGTCCGAATGGGTTGTCAACACCGCCGTCAACCTCGAAGGTAAATGTATAGCGGTCACCATCCTCATACACCCCAAATGAAGCAAGGTCGAATGCGCCATCGTAGAACACCTCATTGCTAGGATAGGTGTAACCCCCAGGGCCGTGATCGTCACCCGTCGGGTCGTTCCAGTGTTCGAGGAGATTCCCGTATAGTCCTTCTGTGAACGCCGTATATGGGATGGTAGCCAGCTCCGAGTTAGTATAAGAAAGTGCCTCGGCTTGCGTGACGTTCTGGCTCGTGCCAGTTGGTGGGAGCATGTCGATGATGTTCGGGTCAGTACTCATCGATGTTTTGTTGCCGGCCCCACCGCCAAAGTTCCGCGGAGAGTTCGTTGCATTCACGCGCCGAATATGGCCCTCATCAGCGGCCTCAGGATCGTAACCGAGCATGAGTGGGGCAATCTGCCACGAGGTGATATGCCCCTCGACCGATGCCTTGGGGAAATCGACCCGGATTGACTGCGTTGATGGACTGACGAAGATATCCCCTTCCGTGACTACTTCGCCGCCTCCGGTTTCGACCCGACAGCCATGTTCTCCGTCCGCGATGACACGGAGCTGGTACGGTTGGGACAGTTTTGCATTCACTCCTGCGCGCGCCTTGGTCGTGCCGCTGCTTGCGTCGGGATTCCGGAGGTAGAACTGGAGGTGTTGAAGTGAGAAGTCATGTTCGAGGTCCCATGGGTTTTTGATCGGTGCATCAACCGTTATTCGAAACTGATAGTTATCGGATGTCTCATGTAGTGAGAAACTAGTAATATCAAATGCGCCGTCAACGAAGACATCATCGGTCGGATAAATATAGCTTCCCGGTCCGTAGTCGTCGCCTACTTCATCGTCAAGTGTGGCGACCTGCTGACCGAGACCGGCGAGCGACTCCGCATCGTACACTCCGACCGTGTCAACCGTCACGGTTGTGAGTGCGGTTCGGGGGCTGTCATGGTTGCCGTTCTTACTACCTCCGTCTGAATTTTCCGGAGGACCAGCGCGTTCAGGCGGCCCAGCATGTTCGGGGGGACCAGCATTTCCGGGAGGACCAGCGTGTTCAGGTGGCCCAGCATGTTCGGGAGGTCCCCTGCCGTTCTTTCGTCCCTCGTCATTGGGGTTAGCCGGTACTTGTTCGATCTGGTCCGTATCGTCAACAGCACCCCGTAGCGTCACCTCCGCGGACTTATCACCAAAGTTGAGGACGACGACCGCCTGATCGTCACTAGCATCGCGGCCGTAGGCGACGATATTGTCCGAATCGCTCTGGTAGAAGACACCCACAAGGTCAGTGTCACCCTGAAGCACTGGGAGCGCGTGGCGGGCGTCGATCAATGATTTGTAAAACTGGAAGTGTTCTTTGTCGTACTTTTCCCAGTTCATGAATGCCCGAAAGTGACCTCTCTCCTCAAGCCGGGGCTCAGAGTAGTTCGAGAGGGCACGCTCCTGACCGTAATAGATCATCGGCACGCCCGGGAGCGTGAACGTTGCTGCAGCGGCGGCCTGCTGGGCCGCCTGGTCGGCGACATCAAGGTAGCGCCGCATATCGTGGTTCTCGATGTATTGAAGGAACGTTGCATGCTGTGGGAACCCTTCGTTGCGACGTTTCGTGACGATAGAGCGGAGTTCGTTAGGGTTGGTCCCGCCCTGACCAATGCTGCGCAGCATGCCGACCAGCGTTGAGTCGAAGTGCATATCGAATTCCTGCTCGGCGAAATTCGCTTCGTAGGGAATGACTTCATCAAGCAGCATCGCATCGGGATTGGTTTCCTTAACGCGAGTTCGTACCTCCGACCAGAAGTCGTGAGGTGTCCCATAGGCAACGTCACATCGGAAGCCATCGACTTTCTCAGCCCAGAAATCAATCACCGAAAGAATGTGTTCGCGCAGCGCGGGTGTTTCGTAAGCGATATTCATTAGATCGCTCCAGCCAAAGAAGGAATTAGGTGCTCCATCGGCTGTGCGCTCGTACCACTCATAGTATTTTGAGTCGGTACCCTTCGCCTTTGCGCCCTGAAAGAGTGGATGACGCTCGGCTGTATGGTTGATAACAAGGTCGAAGATCACCTTGATATCGTTCTCATGACACTGTTCGATAAACGCCTCGTACTCCGCGACAGTACCCAAGGCATCAGCTGTCTGGAAGTAGTCCGTGATGTCGTAACCGTGGGGACCGCCCGGAGAGTCAGGATTCAAGTGGCTAGTTGCCTCTAAGACCGGGGTAAGCCACACCCAGTCAACATCGAGATCGGCGAGGTAGTCAACCCGATCTCGGAGGTATCCGAAGTCGACCTGACCGGGACGCGTGCCGAACGACCGGGTGAAGATTTCGTAGCCTACGGAGTCCTCCAGCCAGTCGGGAACAGCGTTCAGCGCCTGTGCAGTTCGACTGTCTGCGTCAAACTCAATCGCCTCGGCGATACTATGACGTCTTCCGACCGCGACGGTGTGGACCTGGCCAGTACCCTCAACGGCGCTCTTTGGGACCCTGGCGGTCGTGCCATCAACGGTGATGTCGTCGGCGGTGAACGAGGCACGGTTATCGGGAATGAACTCCACGCCGAGGTCATCGGCGGTCAGGTCGCTGTTCGGTGCAGGCTCCGGTTCTGTCTCGATCACAAATGCCTTCTGCTTCTGATTGTACCGACTGGAGGCGTGAATCCGAGGCGGTCCGCTGACTTCCTCCGGTGGTTCCGGGAACACGCGCACCGTGACGCGATGCACACCATCGGGAGCGTCGAGTTCGAGGATGTATGTTCCGGGTACGTCCGGGTCAAATTCGACAATATTGTCGCCGTAGTTGTACTCAGCGCTGTTCTTGTAAAATCCTGTGACGGTGCTGTCGGCGGGTGTCTCGACGATCCGCCACGTAAAGGCGTCGTCAGGATAGTTTTTGGGATCACGCTGTGGATCGGGGATTCGCGGAGAGAGTGTATTCCGGCCGTCTGGTGCACCGTTGCCACGGTAGCTTACTCCAAGGGGATCAACGAGTTTCTGGCCCGCGTGAATGAACCGCGGCGGCCCCGGATGGTAGCTCTCCGTGATTGTTGATGAGGAGAGCGACCGTACGCTCTCGTTGAGTCCCGAACCGAGTGATAGTACGCCTCTGTTGCGTTTCGACTATTTAAAACCGGCGTGAGCCGGTAGTGACGACCTGATGTCTGTGGTTTCCAAGTCAGCAGG
>NZ_JBNTJU010000055.1:0-8281 GCF_051195015.1 Halococcus sp. AFM35 | reverse complement strand
GATGTCGATACTCGGAGGAAAGGAACCAGAATCACGTGCAGAGGCATCTACGAACGGACTGCGCTAAACACATACGAAGTTTCATTGGACTTGGTTCGTTCTCTGTGTATCTACAATTGTATCGTTTTTCTGGGTGTGGAGAGCGTTCTCTGGCGCTCGGTGAGAGAGCCTCACGGCCCCTTCGGGCCGGAGGGCTGGCGGGATAAGGATGAGCGTGGAATGTGCGAGATACGCGCCCTGTATCTTGAACATGGTATTTCCCAACTGCTGGGGAGAACTCGCGCAAAACTATGGATTGGTTCGATAATTCCTATAACCACGATGACGCAGGAATTATCCAATGCGTTGGTGAACAATCCCCAACACTTTTGGTTTGATGTGTCAGAGTGAAGGATATGCGTTCAGGAGATTCAAAGGACGACGACGAGGACGCAAAGTGGACGATGGGTGACAATGACGATTGGCCCGACCCTGACCCGTCGCTGCCTCTCGCAGAACAGCTAACGAATTGGCTGAAACGGTCTGCGAAGAGCTTTCTAAATCTGTTCGGTGGCTATATTTTCATGGCCGCTGCTTGGGTAGCGTTTTTCTACGCCGCTTTCTATTTCTCCTTTTTCCTCGTCGGGGCAACTCAGGCGGGGATGAGCGCGGGAATCTGGGAGGTTATGAGGATAGGCGGGCGCGCAGTGATGACCAGTCTCTCCCCACTGGGTGACGTCATGGGAGGATTCGTCGGAAGTGTTGGGATTGTGATGTTTGCAGGAGGGGCGATCAGCCTGTGGGCGTACGGGAAATTGAAGCAGGTCAGCAAGTGGACGTGGGAGAGAATGGTGGAGCGGGTTAGATAACTTACGTCGTCGTAGCGAGGATTCACCGTTTTGACTGGCCCTGCCTCTTAGTGTCGGAGTTGCTCACAATGGCGACAGTCGTAAGTGTAAATTGGTTAACGTGGTCTAAAACTAACGTTTCTGACCAGACTGGTCAAAAGGGGGGTAGCTTTAAGACAAAGGCGGGGGTGGTGAGAAGTGGGTCCAAATGAGTGGACAAACTGCTCTCTACTGTCGAGTCAGTACCGGCGACCAATCGCTCGCCCGCCAGCGCCAGCGCACCAGCGAATACGCGACCGATGCACTCGGCATCGAACCCGCCGCTATCGAAGTGTATTCCGACAAGCAGACTGGCACCGATACCGACCGTGACGGCTACCGAGAATTGATAGAAGCCGTCGAGAGTGGCGAGATCGAGCGCGTCATCGCTTCGGAAGTCTCGCGTATCTCGCGGTCGGTGCGGGATTTCGCCGCGACCGTCGAGCGCGTCGTGGACGAGAACGAGGTCGGCCTGCACATCCTCGATATGGGCATCTCTCTTTCCGGCGATCCCGACGAACGTGATCCGTACACGCGCGCGTTCTTGACCGTGGCCGCGACGTTCGCCGAACTCGAAGCCGAAATCAAACGTGACAACACCCGCGAAGGCATCGCCGCGAGCCGATCACAGGGCAAGTGGCACGGTCGCCCGCCGTTCGGCTTCGACGTAGGCCCAGAGGGCTACTTAGTCCCGAACGACGACTACGAGACCGCCGTCGTCATCCTCGATGAACTCGATAAGGGTGCGAGCAAACGCGAACTCGGCCGCCGGACGGGAGCCGGTCGGTCGGCCGTTCGCCATGTCGCCAACAACCGTGATCGGTATGTCGGCGACCCGGCAAATCCCACTGAATCGGTATAGTGAAATACAATTCACGCCCTCGCTATTCGTCCGCCCGACAGTTTTATGACTTCTTGTGACTTTCTATGACGTAGAGAGGTCGACACGAAATGCCGATCAGTCGAGACGAGTTCGAGCACGATCCGAGTGAGAGTGTTCCTTTTGGACCGGGGACGCAACCCCGAACAGTCCTCCAGTTCCTACTGAAACACCCAGAAACAGCCTATACACAGACAGAACTCGCCGACGCGACCGGGATTCAGCGCGGGAGTCTTGGGACGGTTCTCTCACGGCTCGAAAACCACGGTCTCGTTCGCCACCGCGACCGCTACTGGATCATTGCTGACGATGACCGACTCGCGTCAGTCTCAGCAGCCAGTACTGGACTCCGCTCGGTCGCCGAAACCTACGATGATGATTGGTACGCGCAGAACCCTGACTGGGCTGAGGACTTCGACCCCGGACAGGACGCATGGACGCCCACCGACCACGACAGTTCCACTGACACTGAGGACGAGGGATGATCCCGCCGCGTGGCACGGTCGTCACAGCCACCGACCCGTTCGGTGATACCCCCATTCGGCCGTTTGTTCTCGTCTCGGACGCGACGACAGGACATCCCTTTCCCGAGAATGAATGCGTCGGGATCGTCGTGACGACGACGCAACGAGAGAGGGCAATTCCGATTTCGACGGCGTTTGATGAAGGCGGATTGCCGCGTGAGAGTTTCGCGTCACCGTGGAACCCAGTCACGCTCAAAGAGGCGATGATACGCGACGAGTTCGGACGTATCACCACCGAAACGGCCGATCAGATAGCGGATGAAGCCGCCCGCTACATCCAGACTGACGAATGACCGGCGACACTCATTCACCCGACGGCCAAGAGCAGTGACCGAACGACACCCAGCGCGCGGTCGAAACCTGCAACCACGCTACTGATGCGCTCGAACCGGCCCATAAGACCCGGCATAACAATTATCACTGACAGCAAACGAGAGAAACACATGGCTTCCGATCACTACACCGACCGTCAACTGAGCCAACGTGAGGAATGGCAGGCTACGGAGCAGTACACTTCCCATGCACCCTCTCATCAAGAGGAACACAGAGAAAGGCCCTCGGAGCAGTATGCTAACCGGCCCCCTCCCCAGCGAGAGAGGCGGGAACCCCGAGAGCAGTACAACCGGCCACCCCCTCAGCGGATGGAGCGCGAGAGCTTTTTGTCACGCGCAAAGCGGAGGGGTGGGTTCTGGCTTGCCGCCATCCCCGGTATATTGGTGATCTTCGTTCTGGTCGCTATGGTCTATGGGACCGCAGACAGCATGGGACTCATCGATGCAGACATGTGGATGGTGAATTTCGGGATGATCTGTGGATTGGTTGGAAGCTGGTGGCTCTATGGGCAATTTCTGAAAAAGAAATTCGGCTATCCATCTATCTTCCAGTAGTCGTCTAATCGCTTGAAATGAGACTCTTCGCGGCCAGTAGTACGAAGCCAAACAGCGAGACGAGGAAGAGAAAGCCGAGCGCCATGACCTGTGCGACACCAGCCGCCAATTGGCCGATCCAGTTGCCCTGATTCGGAGATCGCCGAGCGCCAGAGCCAGTGCCACTGTAACTCACGTTTGGTGCAGGGAGTGAGCTGATATTCCCGCCGGAGCCGACCTTCTTCGGCTTACTCAAACCACTACCGCTCGCACACTGCTTGCCGAAGCTCACTCCGTCGCCGATCTGTGCTCCGCTGATACTGTCCGGCCCCGCATTCGGCAGTTGGATGCACGTATTCTGAATACGCGACTGTGGCCGACTCTGCATTTCCATCACTCCACTCGGCGACCGTCCGTCGATGAGGCACTGATCGACCAGAATATTCGTCGCTGCTGGAGCCGATGGATTCTCACCGAGGAACACCGGGCGGTCGAGGTGGTTCGTGATATGGCAATTCCGAACGATACCCGGACCAGACGCGCTCTCCCAGTCGAACAGCGAAGCTCCCTCACGCATCGACTTAGCGACGATCTTGAGATTTTTGAACGTCGCGGGGTCTGTCTGATTCCCGTATTTCGCATCAACCCGTACTGCATAGACGCCCTGATGGCCGATCTTGAATGGCCCCTTATCGGACCACTGGCGGTCATCGAGCAGCATCGACGCACCATCGACGATTGATCCACCGCCGATCCGTGTCTGGGCGTTGAAATTGTTCACGAAGGTCCCACCACGGACTTCGACGATGCCCTTCGTCCGACCCGAGTACATCCCGTTCGACCACCCGGAGAGCGTGGGATTAACCATCTGAATCGTCCCTTTGTTCGAGCGACCGACCCAGACGCCCATCGGCGCTCCGAGGCGGTTTTCCGGGGCGGATTCAGGCAAGTCCGCTTCGTCGTGCGTGCCGGCGGCTGTCCCGCCGACCGCTTGAAAGTTCGTCACGCGAACCACCGAATCATCGGTCTTTGCGATGGGTGAGAACATCGCGTCAACGCTCGGATCGTTGCCCGTCGGCCCGACGTTCGATTTCGCTGGTGCGTAGCCCTTGATAGTCACGTTTTTCGCGTGTACGACGCCGCTTTCTGCTTGGACACCGAGTTCCTGGACGACACCCTTCGCACTCTGGTCAATCGTAATGTCGCTAATGAGACTGCCCGACGGCAGCACGAAGATGAAGCTCTCGGTCTCTTTGCCCGCTGGAATCACGAACGAACAGCCATTCCCAGCGATTTCGATAGGTCCGTTCGGTCGAACGGTTATTTGCTCGGTGAGTTGAAACGTGCCGTCGCTCGGAAACGTGATGCGGGCGTTCGAGAGGCCCGAGAGCGCTTCGCCGAGCTTCCCGTTGACCGGCGTGTTCCCCGATGGGTCGAGTCCAATGTCTTTCACGGCATCCACAGTCTGCTCTATCGCCGGACGCTGCTGCTGGAATCGGCGGTCAACGTCGGCTATCGCTCGCTGTCCTTCCGGTGAAATCCGCCCGCCAGCCCCGAGTGCTTGAAGCGAGGCCGAAGATGGGCGCGTGTCGGCCTGATGCTCGCTCGCGCCACGAACGGTAGGCACGCCTGTTGCGGCGGCTCCGACGGCCCCACAGCCGACGAGAAACTGCCGACGCGACAGCGAAGTATCAGCGTCGGACATCGCTCAAATCCGTTTGCGGAGGGCGAAGAGCGCCCAAATCAGTCCTGCGAGAATACCGATAAGTACGACGAGGAGTATGATGTCGGTGAGACTCAGCGATCCCCCTGAATCACTCTTCGCGGCTTGTGACTCGGAGCTATTCGCACTCGCTGGGCCTGTCTCTCCAGTCGTCGTCATCGGCGTCAGCGATGCGCCTTCCTCCACGATTCGTATCCGTTGGGTGTGATCGCCGACTTTGATCACGTATTCACCCGCCGCATCGTATGAGTGGGTGAACGTCACCGTTCGACTTTCCTGCGCGAATAGTGCGACCTGCTGGGTCTCGACGGATTCTCCCGCGGTAGCAAGCGCGAGTTCACCATCGAGGCGCGAATCGCGGGGGTTGGTGATTCGTGCCGTGACGGTCACTTCATCGCCGACGTGCGCTGTTCGGTTGCTCACCGAGAGGTTCGTGATCTTGAACGCCGTCGTGGTGTCAACTGGTGTTGCGGTCGGTGTTGTCTCGCTCTCTGTACTTTCGACCGTGATACCAGCCGTATCGGTGACGATGATCGACTGGTTACTCGTGCGATTTTCGTAGGCCGTGTCCTGGAATCCATCGCTAGCGATGTAGTCGTAGCGCTGATTGCTGTTCGTGTCGCGGTAGGGCACCGCGACGAGCGTCTGGTCTTCCGTGACGGTCCCATCGAGCAGGGGGACGCTCACGCCGTTGTGCTGGCCGGCTTCGAGATACGACGTGACGCCGACGGCGCTTTCGAGCGGGGCGCTCTCCGGTGGGAGATAGCTATCGTTGTGGATGACGAGGAACCCGCCGTCAGGAAGTCGAGCGCTTTCAATCGTCACCGAATCACTCTGAATAGTCTGGTTGCGAATGCTCACCGACGCCTGCTCGCGGCTCTCGGTTGGGACCGTGATACCTGCCGAATCAGCAACCGGGCTTCCGTCGATGGTGTAGGCCGTGTCGTTCGCACCGACCGACGCGACGAAATCCATTCGTTCGTTGCCATCCGTATCTCGGTGGACCATCGCGGTAAGCGGCTCCGAGGCGTTCAGCCGTGAGCGATTCAGACCGGGATAGTTGCCCGGCGGTGCGTTCGAGATGTCGATTGTGACCGTCGAGTAGTTGCCCGGTTTGAGATACTTCGAGGTGGCGATGATCGAAGACTCAGCGGACGCTCCGCTAATCGTGTAGCCGCTGCTATGGATGGCAATGAACCCGCCTTCAGGGAGTGTCGCACGCTCGACGGTGACGTTCGAGCCGTTCGATGTTTGATTTGCGAACGCGACGGAAGCGTTCGTCTCGTTGGTGCTCTGTCCAGCAGCGACATCGACGGGCGAGAGGTCCGTGGGCACTCCGAGACCGGCCGGGGCGGTTGCGAAGAGCACCCCGACAAGAGCGAGAACGCCGAGTCCGAATAGCACCCCGCGTATTCCAGTATGGCCGCGACGGTGCATTTCACTCAGCCCCGCTCTGAGAACAGCTGTTTTCATTTGCACCACCATCGGCAGCAAGTTCAGCCTCGATTTCTCTTTCGAGGGTGTCGATTTCAGCCCGGAGATGAGTGGCCCACTCGGTGAGTTGATCGTCGAGATACTGTTTCATCTCCTCGACGGGGGCCGGGTCGTATACGTATCCCCTCCCACCGTTTTCGAGAGTTTGGTGTTCGCGTTCAGCAAGGCTGACCTCATGCAGTCCGCGGAGCGAGCGGGCGACATAGCGTCGGTGCTGATCGAGTTCGTCCGCAAGCTGGTCAGTCGAGCTATGTGGCTGATCGGTGAGGGCAAAATACGCACGTATCTCACCCTGTTTGAGGCCGAAAATCGCGCGCACCACCTCTTGTGAAGTCTTGTCGGGCTGTGGAAACAGTTGGCTCAGATCGGGATGGAGGTCTGCTAACGAGGCCGAGTCGTTTTCAGTATCGCACATACACCCCCTCTCTTTTCCAATGCAGGATGTGAACTGTGCGTCGTGTATTTTGATATTGATTTAGAAATGGTATGTAGTGGTTGGTTTGGTTTCAGAGCACCTGTATCCCAGATTGTTGACTCTTTTGGGTCGGTGTGCGAGATAGAGAGGGTGTATTCACCATACGACTATCACTCTATCAACGAAGGTCAGTCCCACAAACGCTGGCAGACCGCTGTTACTGGTGTGGGTGGCAGAATTCTTTTTGTTGGCGACCAGTTCCTGTTGAACATGTCTGATCGTCTCAAGTCTCTTGTCGACGCTCTTCGCTCACGCTTCTGGATAGCTCGGTTGAAGCTGCATATGAAGCGAGTGGGTCTGAAACAGCAAGTGCGCTTCGAACTCGAAGGCTGGAAGCCAAAGGTCGTCCTCGACGAACGGTACGAGAGATTTGTAGTATATGGTTCGAGGACAGTGACTCTTCTCGGGATTTTCACCAGCCTCCTTCTGATTCCGCCGCCTTTCAGCGTCATCATCAGTCTCGCACTGGCCCTGCTTGATCTGTTTTTCGAGCGAACCGCGTTGATGGTGCAGAGCATGTTCGTGCAGCCAATTCCGGAGAAGTGGGATTCGGACTCGTGGCAGGGAAATCTCTATCATTACGACGATCGGATGTGGGGTGTTGGACTGCTCTTCGACAACGAGGAGATTGCTCGCGTCGCGCTGGAGACCATCCGGGCGTGGAACTACGACGAGGACATCGACCGTGACGAGAACGTCGAGATGAGCTTTGTCGAGATGAACGATGGCGGGTACATGACGTACCTCTACCCATCAGACGAGCGCGAGAGTCTCAGGGAGGCCGCGAAGGCGGTGGAACAAGAGCAAATCGAGAAGGGGAAGATCAGAGAACACCACCAGAACATATTTCAGATGGTGATGGCCCAGGACTTCGACAACCCGCCGGGGTCGAACTTCCGGACGTTCAAGAACCACTACAATGGCGGCCGAGTGATGCTGAACACTTTCACGACCGCGCGGTTAGTAGATAGAGGATCGGGGCCGATGGACGGTCTCCCAGATGGGTTCGGTGGCGTAGAATCGACAGATCCTATCTCGCTGAAGGAGGTCAAGATCACGCACGAGGACGAACTCAGACGGGACTCGGTCGAGTACCAACACCTGAAGTACGTGATTCCGCTGCTGGAGAGCTGACGGCTCCCACGCCGACATTCTTGCCATTATAGCAATATCGACTTTGTGCGACGATGGACCTGCTTATTTGCCTGTCGTGCACTCGGCGTTATCCGTCAGCAGCGACCAGGCGATATACTGCGGTTGTCGATCTGATCTCCTTCGATTGACGAAGGCGATTACTGCATACGCGCCTTGTTTCTTGCTGGCCCCAAATCAACCTTTTCCGAGACTGGCAGAACCGGTGTGCAAGATACAGGGCCTGAGGGCGAAGTAAAAAGGAGTCCCTTTTGACGATTCATAGGTCACAAGCAGATTCTGATAAACTTATTAGGATTAT
>NZ_JBNTJU010000054.1:0-8556 GCF_051195015.1 Halococcus sp. AFM35 | reverse complement strand
GGAAAGGAATCTGCTGTCTGAGAGTTCCAGTAAAATCGGTCGATCTTACGGGAAATCGGCTTAGGCGATAACGGGTGGTTGATGGTGTGTTCGATCACTGACGCGCCGTGATTGCGCGCGACTGCTGCCGTCCCGTCGGATGAGGCGTCATCCACGACCACGACGTTGCCGACGTGATGACTCGTTCTGTCGATCACCCGGCCGATGGTCTCAACCTCATTATAAGCGGGAATGACAGCGACAGCATCCATACGCGGAACTCGGCATCGTTCTACTTAATTGTAGTCTTGTGACGACAATCGCCAGCGGAGTAGCGAACGACATTCGAGCGAACCCAGTCGGTTTTTATACGGTTTCTTCGATGGTACGGTATGCGACGGCGGGCGACCCGGCTACTGGTCCGGGCCAAGCGGCGATTCACAGCCGATTGCACCGCTGATCCGTGGATGAAGTACATCCTCCTTCTCGCAGCACTCCTCACGGGATTTTTCTTCTGGCACCGGATCCCCGGCTTCGCGACTATTGATGAGCGCTGGCGGCTCATTGATGTGCTGCAGGCGGTCGGCATCTTCGCCACCGACCCCGGTCTCGACTCGATTTCACCCGCGGTCCTTACGGAACGCTTCGCTGGAGCCACACTCTACCTCTACGGGATCGCGCTTGTGCCGGTCTTCGTCGCTGTGGCTGTGTCCGGACAACTCAGTGGGCTCGCAGGTGTGAGTCCGCGATTGTATCCCGAGTGGGTCTGGACGTGGAGCCTGCTCCTCGGACGCTTCACCGTGGTCGTCATTGCGGTCGGGTGCGTCTATCTCACGTATCGCATCGGGACGGCAACCCGGGATCGGACGACCGGCCGGCTTGCAGCCGTTTTGTTGACGCTCACGTTCGGCTTTCTCGTGATGGCTCATGAGGTTGGGGAGGATGTTCCAGCGATGTTCTGTCTGCTCGTCGTTTTCGCTCTCGCGCTCCGGTATGTCGAGACGGGCGACGAAACCGCCTTTCTTACCGGATGCGTAGCGGGTGGATTCGCTATCGCGTTCAAGCTCACTGCCGGCGTGAGCGTAGTGGTTCTTACCGCAGCCTATCTCCTGCGTGCTCGAAACACCCGGAACGAGCGCGGCGCAGTATTCAAGCCTCGACTCGTCGGTCTCGGTGCAGCGTTCGGTGCAGGGGCTGTCGTGATTGGCCACCCGGAGGTGCTCGTCGCGGGTCCTGATGTACTGGTTGCGCGAATGTTCGAACAGGCATCGCAGAAAACACTCGGTCTCGGCGGGCCAGCCGCGCCAATCTGGTGGTGGCTGCTCCGGAACTATCTCTCCAGCCTGGGTCTTCCATTGTTCATCGCGTCGTTGGGTGGCGTCGCGGCGGGCGTCGTTCGGTTGCGCGAGCGCTCTACTGAAGCCCACGCCACTGTGTTGGCGCTGGCTGGCATCGCAGTATACCTCATCGCATATTCCCGGTGGGAGTACGTCCGGCTCCACCACCTCCTGCCGACGTTCCCATTGCTCGCGCTTCTCATTGCCATCTGGCTATCTCGTCTCCACAGTCGTAACCGAAATCTCGCCCGCCCGCTCATCGCGGCTCTCCTCGTTACGAGTGGGACCTACGCAGTCGTCGGCGATTTCCAGTACGCGACCGCCCCGCGTGACGAGGCAGCGGCGTGGCTAAACGCGCATGCCCCTGACGATGCTACCATGGAGGTCTACCGAATACGGTATCGAGATGCGGTGTTTCCGCGCGGAATGGAAATCAGTAGTTATCAGCGAGTGATAAGTCAAACCGGCTCCAGCGACCGGCAGCGGACAAGAACTACGTGGATGCTCGATATGCCCCGGCGGTGCCCCACGTATATCCAACTCACTTACTGGGACCTCACGTATCTCAATGCGGCTAGCCCGAGCCAGACGCAACCAGTGCCGTGGGTTGCACAGAGGGGCGACTCCGAGCCACCGTGGATGCCGAATTTTTCGGCTCCACGCCGAACCGAATACATCCACAATTTGCTGACGGGTGGATACAGCTATACGGTGGCCGCCGAGTTCGGGCCACGACCGTCGCTGTGGCCTCAACCGCGGTTGCAGACCTCTCCGGTAGACCTTCTTCATGCCGGGGTATACCCGTGGACCATTACTTATGGCGATGATCAAGATCTTCGGGCCGAGCAGTACACGCTGATCCTAGAGCGGACCGGTTCGTGTGAGAGAACGCGTGATCCCAAGAGAAGCAACGGGTCGAGGCTTGAAACCAGCACGATGAGGACATAGTGATGACATCGTACTCACACGGTTCACCCGCCGATACGTTTGGAAACGGAATCGCTATTGTTCCCTCGAAATACGGGTTCGCATAGTGGCACTCTCGATACGGGACGTTCGATCATCGGTCACTGTGCGAGTACGGAACCATCCGTACCGGCTGCTCGTGGGTTTCGCGCTGGGTCTCATCCCCGTTTTTCTCCTTCGCCACCGGCTGCTCGAACCCGGCTATCCCTACCTCCACGATTTCGTCTCAAACTTGTACCCCGTGCTTCACGCCCAGTGGAGCCTCGCTCATGGACAACTGCCAATCTATACCGAGCTCTGGTACGGTGGACGATACCAGTTCATGAACCCACTCTGGAAGGGGTTCTATCCACTGATGTGGCCGCTGTTCATCCCGTCAGTTCCAGTGCTCCCGGCAATGAAGATTCTCCTCATAGGGCACTACATCGCTACGGCGATGGTCGCATATTGGTATGCCAGCGAAGATTTCAATTGGCGAGTTGCTGTGCCGCTCGCTCTCCTGTTTGTCTCACCAATGGCGTTGTATCGCGGTCTCATCGAGAAAATCCTCGGCTGGCCGTGGTTCGTTCTCATCATCTGGCAACTAACGCGGACGCGAATGCGCACAAACCCGCGACGTCACGGACTGCTCGCCGGTATTGGTCTCGGTGTGATGTTGCTAACAGGGAGTATTTACAATTTCTTCTATGCAGCATGTATTCTTGGATGTGTAGTTTTAGCCACGAAGAATTGGCCATTCGTACGTGCAGCCGTGAAGGGGTCATTCATCGGCCTTCCGAAAATCGTGTTCTCAATCATCCCGACGATGCTCGCTGGTGCGGGTCGACCGACCTTCAGCTCCCCTGCAACGCTTGAGGAGTTCGTTGCCGGCCTAATCGGGTTCTGGGTCGAGCCACAAGGATTCAGTATTATGGTCGGACAGGCAATTGACCCGAGTGCCTACCGTGCCGTTGGTCTCCCAGTCGTGTTGGTTGCCGTCGGTGTAATCGTCTGGACATACTGGTCGCCGTCTGGTGACAAAGACTGGATCACTGGAGTTGCGATTGCTGCGGTCCTCGGGACGCTCCTCGCCTCGGAGTGGTCGTATCTCTACGAACTTCCCGTCGTGAGGATGTTCCGGCTCTCCGCACGGGCGACTGTTGTCGTTGCGATGGCTGTTCTCCTATTGACATGGTACGCTCTTCATCGCGTGGAGACGATTCGATTCGGAACGATTCGTCGTAGAGGACAATCGGTTCTCGCACTTCTCGTCATCCTCTCGGCGATAAACGGCATCGGTATCTGGAGTACTGTTGGAGTCGGCGAGGCCCGCGAACTCACCGTTGATGACCAAGTGGCGAACGACCTCGAAGCAGCCCAGTGCGGTAGCGTCTGGATTGAGGGGATGTACGGACCACCTGGCAATGTTGCAGCGCCCTACCAAAAACCGATTGGGTACGAACTCACCCAGCGTGGAATCTCTCTGAGGGCCGTCAATTACGGCGACATCGGGCAAGAATACCGAGTTCACCGCAATGGGAAACTAACCTTCGACGCACTCATTGTCGGCGCACGGCTGCCGCGTGAGGGATCCATCCCACTAACGGGAGGCTGGCGACAGCCGATTCGAGGCACTATCGATGCACAGCGGTTCGAACTCTACGAGAAGTATCAAACGGACATGCGGCCAGTCTACGTCTACACGCCGCAGCCCTGTCGAACATAGCGGACTCGTTGCGATTCGTGTGCTGCCGGCTGTAGTGGATGTTGATGAGCAGTGTGCTGTCTCTGCGGGTGGCAGTCGTTGAGGCGGCGTGAGGGGCAGTGCGGAAAGACCGCATTTGTCTAACGGTGACGGGATTCTCGTGGCCGTGGAGACGTAGCCATGCCTGAACTGAAAACGGATGGAGGAGAGTGCGTTCCCGGGCCTCGCCGAGGTGTTTCGGATGATATTGGATCCGAAGTGGGATGCCCTCGATAACCACGCGAGGATTCCCGTTAGCCTCGGTCACCCGGTTGTCGACACCGGTCATGGTCTGATTCGTGACGCTACCAACTGAATCCCATCCCGAGTGGGTATACAAGAGGGGCGACGCCGCCAGCGAAGGAAGGAGTAGCGCGAGAGCAGCGAGGGCGAACGCAGCGTCCGTACCGCTCACCTCGGCGCGGTTCTCAGTGAGTAGCGTCAAAAACTTCGTGAGATACGTTGCGAGCAGCGCGAGGAGTGGAATCACGAAGAAGTACGCGCTCCGGAACAGGAACTCCTTCCCGATGAAAAACAGCGGCAGCGGTATCACCAGCCATACGAGAAAGAAGACATCCACGCGCCGGTCCCCGGTGGCGAACACCTGCGCGGACGACAGCGCCGCCACAATAGCACTCGATACGGTGAGAGCAAACACGAGACCGACCGTGAACCACCCGATGAACGGGTGTTGCATCAGTACCGACCGGACGGCAGATGGGAACACTACCATTGCAGCCACCGCGACGGAGCCGGCAATAGCAATGGCAACGAGCAGAAGTCGTCCGATATCCATCTCGCGGAACGGCCGCTCTCGATGGAGCAGCGTCAGGTATGCCACTGATATCCCGAGAATGAACGCGAGCAAAAGCGGAAGAGAAACATCACCAAGCGCACCGAGGGCGTGTGCTGGATAGACGAGTGCGAGCACGTACTTGACCGGCATGAGCAGCATCGTGGCTAGCGACGGTGATCGTGAGTAGCCACCAATCCCACCGAGCACGGCAAGCCGAATCACGAGATACGCCACCGCTACACCCACAAGCGGTAGGACGTCCTGTATCGCCCGCCTATATGCCTGCGAACGGCGGAGCGACGGTTGCTGGAACAATGCCCAGAGGAACGCGAGTGGTCCGAGAACAATCGCAGTCTCCTTCGAAAATAGCGCGAGTGCGTACGCGACCGCCGCTCCCAGTCGCAGTCGGCGAGAGGCTGAGTCACGGTGATAGCTCGTAATGAACAGCCAGAGCGTGAGCAAACCGAAAATCGCCAGCAGGATATCCTGCCGCCGAGAGATAGCTGGGACGGTATCGACCGAAAGCGGGTGGATAGCGAAGAGCACGCCGGCGAGCCCACCGGTGCGAGCGGATGTGGTCAGTGCGTGGACAGTGACAACTACGAGAGTGGCGGCGAGACCGTGGAGCAGGATGTTGGTGAGGTGGTAACCAAACGGGTTCAGTCCCCAGAGCCAGTAGTCAACCGCATATGTGAGGTTCGCCATGGGACGATAGAACAGCCCAATGTTGGTGTACGTCGTTCCGTACATCAACGGCTTGGTGAGGATGGTCCGGAGAGCCTCGAGCGAGGTGATACGACTCGTTTCGATAAGTGCGAGCGTATCGCCCGCCGTGAACCAGTACCCAAGCGACTCGACATGGGTAAGAAAGCTCAGAAGAAACACGAAAAGGAGAAGGGACCAGCGGCTGCGCATATCTCATTTAGAATCGCCACTTGACGTGTATCTACTGGTATCTGCTCGAAAGATTACTTCAGAATTGATTTCCACTATTGAAAACACGACACGGAACTGAACCAATAAAGGAGGCTAGGTAGGTTTGTAATGCATAGATGGGCGTGAAATTCAGTCTGGCAATTGATCGCTATCTCTAATCTGTGGGTACCGTAGCTGAACCGGGAATCACTGCTCATCCGTCTCAGGTGCGCTGCGCCGCGAACAGTGCGACCGCCAGCAGCGCAACAACTCCGACCAGAAGGCCAAAACCAGGACCGAACGCGCTGCTGCCGCCGTTCGAATCGCCTGCCCCAGTCCTATTCGTTTCGTTCGCGCTTTGCCCGCCCGACCCGCTGGCGGTAGTCGCGGCTGCTCCGGTCATTGGCGTGCCGGCGTCGGTCGTGTTTGCACTGGCACTGTCGCTCTGGACGGTAACTTGAGCGATGTCCACGATTCGTCGGTCGCCTTGGGGTGTCAACGGGCGATCCTGTGTTCCATTCGAAGACACGTAATCGAACCGTCCGTTATTGTTCGTATCGCTGTGGATGACGGCTGTTAGCGAGGTTGACTGGTTGATCGGTGTGTCGAGTGGGACAGGGATATTCTGGAAAGTTCCCGAGCCGAGCAGGTGAAATGAGCCGACGATTTGGTCGGTTTCGTTGCCTGAGCGAGTACTGTCATAGATGACAATGAATCCAGGCTGGGGAGCCGTGACCGACTGAATGAAGACTGATTGACCACTGCTTTGCTGATCATTAAATGTGACGCTCGGGGCACCGCTCTGATTCTCTGCTCCGACAGTGGTGGCGGTACCGTTTGTTTCAGTTCCAGGGGTTCCAGTCGGGGACTGTTGTCCTTGAAGGGGGACCGTAGCGGCGAGCGCACCGCCTGCGCTGGCGCTCACCAGTAATAGAGCCGCTACGAGGGTTGTAGTCAGTGTGCTGGTTCGCATGCAGAGCGTCGGTACAGATTCAGGCTACATAAAAATGGGGCGCTCATGTAGCACATTGTTGGTTTTAGAGAGCGGCTCGAACGACGTGTTTGAGCGCTTTTCGATCAGGTTGATCAAATAACTCTCTGCGGAGCTGAAACGCCTGAAGGTACTGCGTGAGCTCGCCCTTTGAGATGTCTCGATGGGATGAGAGCACGGGTGCAGTAGCAACCCGTGGTTCTCGCAGGTATTGACGTGGACTTCTCCCTCCGCGTGTTCATCATCTCCGTGGCTGACGCATTCGCGGAGTGATCTGCAAAAGAGTTGGACCTTTCCAGAACAGGTGTGAGAAGCTGCTAGCGACAGACAAACGCTATCAACAATTTCTACAGATAATCCTATATCAAATGTTCTATTGTACGGTCTGAGATTTATGGGGAGGGTTTGTTATCAAAGAACATGTTTATCTGAGGCGTCCACTCGAGGGAATCCCATCCGCTGAATCCGTTTCCGAATCATCCCGGTCAGCGTTTACCCTTGCTCGGTGCAGGTTGTCCCGGTCTAGTCGGGCGAGTAGGTGTCGTTTAGTAAATAGCCATGAGGCATATCCAGCGAGGACGAACCAGAACAGCAGCGTCACGGTCCCAGCGTTCAACTCGGCCGCTATCGCATCGTACGCGGCCAGTCCAAGTGCGACTACGACGGCTGGCAGCAGCCAGTGCGTTTCACGAAGCCGGTCTAACTGCCGAGATACGCGAGACCAGAAGCCCCTCCACCAGTCAGCAGCAAATGCCCACGAGGCGATGTATGATCCGATGAATATCAGTAGGAGCAGCGCTGACGCCGCGTCGAGAACCGTTCTGACTTGGAGTACTACCACTGCTACCACTCCCAACCGGGGCCGCGGTCACAGTCGCACCTTTGCTGTCGCTGGATTCTCGGTTCGGGCCATCTTTCAGGGCTGTTTTCTTGCGGCCACTTACGCTCCCACTCTTGCCCGTGGGACGGGAGAGCAAAGTACCGACCACACATAGCTGTTATCGAGGACGTATCGGCAGTGGATAAGCCTCACTCTCCTGCCGGAGCGATCAATTCAACGGGCAGTGATAGCATTATCCAGCCTGACCAAGACAAGAGGATCCTTCCATGCAGTCATAGTCCCGATACGCTCATGCGGACGGTCCAGCTTCTCAGCTGCCGATTGACTAATTATCACGTACTGAATATCCGGATCAGTGCGTATCTGTTGTGATACTGCCCCTTGAAGCGGTTGTTGTGCGTAGAACACGAACGCATATATCGGGCTGTGTGCGCTTGAGTGGACATAGACCGTAGCATCGGAAGGCAGTGTCGCGTGAACTCGTTGTCCGAGTTGTTGTTGATCCATTGTTGCTCCCGAGCCGCCACTCGCCGCTGGTAGCTGCAGAATGATAAGTACGGCCAACGAAACGATGAATATCTGCTTTGCGACTTTTGCCCACTCTGTGAGGGCGGTTCGTGGGTGAATTGTTGGAAGCCACCGCTCGTGGTAGACCACTGCAATGAGCACGCCGATTGCCCCAGCGGCAAGTGTGAAGCGAACGGACAGTGATGGCGAAAGCATACCCTGCGTTAAGCGGCGTATTCCGTGACCCACTCTCAGTGAGGTCATGAGCGTCAAACAAAGACCAGTAGCAAGACCCACTGCTTCTAGTGAGGGCTGCAGTCCGCGATTTATCAATCGACCGCAAAGTAACCCAATCGGGACGACCATCGGGATGAGATACCACGAATGGTTGCCAGCGATAATAAAAAACCCGAACACGGAGAGGGGCCCTGCCAAGGAGTGTGTTGTTGAAGACGAACGTAGCTATTCTCGCTCAGTGAGATATTGACCTGAAACCTCGGC
>NZ_JBNTJU010000053.1:0-8610 GCF_051195015.1 Halococcus sp. AFM35 | reverse complement strand
GACGCATCGGTCTCTTGCGTCCCATATCTTGTTTCACGCTCTCATGGGATAGCAGAATTTCCCATCGAGTCAGCTAACTCCAGCGGTTGACTGAGTGGCGGTAGCGAACCGTTCTTGGAGGATCGGGCGCTCTTGATGGATTTTCTGTGCGTCGGCAGCCATCCGGTCTAACAGCGGCGGTGGCGAGTAATCGAGGTAGTCGCTGAGTCGCTTGAGGATTTGCTGGGCGTGCGACCGAAAGGTCGCCGCCCAGCGTTCTGGTGGGAAAACCGCATCATCGTCCGCGTGCTCGATCACCAAATCCAGCAACTCACGGTTCACCAACAGCGTCAGCACCGCCGCATACAGCAGAATCTTCACAACTACAGGGTTGCTCGTGTCGAATTCGTCAAGGTCGTACAGCGTCTTCAGCTCGCGGAACAGCAATTCCACCGCCCACCTGCAGCGGTACAGCGTCGCTATATCTTTCGGCAAGAACCGCTCTCGCGGAAGATTCGTGATATAGAAGTGGTAGTCGTTGGCGTCCTCGTTGCGGACGCCGACGACGCGGAACCACTTCGTATCCCACGACCGCGTGCCTGCGTACGGCCCGCGTCTGAATTCCACTTCAACCTCCACATCGACGTACTTTCGATGGAGGTCTTCCGCGATCTCGAAGACCTGCTCGCCTTCCAGCGGAATGGCGCGGCCGCGCCATTCACGCAGTTCTGCGACTATCTCCGGCTTCGTGTTAGTTTTGAGACGGCTCACGAAGTAGCCGCCGTTCTCGTCGATCCGCGCGAAGCGGCGGTACTTGAAATACGCCAAATCGAGGATCAGTAACCGTCCTTCAAGCCACGAACCCGTGCTGAACTCGGTGCTGTCGTGGGGGCGTTCGCCAGTGATGGAGATTTTCTCGATGGTTCGGTCGGTGACGTTGTGGAGCAGGTGGAGCTTCGCTCCAGCCTGCTCCTCCCGGAGACCTTGGTACTCTTCGCGCAGAAATCGGTGCAACCGCAGAACGGTTGCATCAGCGATCATCACGTCTCTGAAGCGGTCGAACTCGTCGCTGACGGTGTGCGGAACGGCGACCTCGTCGAGCGCGAACTCGACGAGGTCGCGGAGATACGTGGCGAACAGCGGTGTCAGCCGCTGATAGAACCCGCCGGGCGAGAGCGTCTTGTCGGCAGTAGCGTTGTAGGCACGACGGAACGCAGCGAGTGTTCGGCTTTCGCCAGCGGCGAAGCCGAACACGAACGCCCAGACCATCGCTGGAATCTGGAACTTGCTGTCGCGTTCGACCACGCCGACTGCTTCGGCGTGGTCTTCGAGTGCAATCGATGGAAAAAGCGTAGTGAGTCGACGTTCAATCGGACGTGAGGGGGGTTCTGAAGGCACACTTACCCTCCTCACTCCATTCACGAACCAACTTCGATACCAGCCGCAGTCATGCGGTTTGCCTCTTAGCTAAAGACGGATGAATGCAAGACCCATCCGATGATTTTGTGTGCGGAGCCCCAGCAATGGGGCAAGCAGGATGACTCCCAGAGCTGGGGCGAGCACTTGAGTTCGTGCCAGTATGGGTTCTGGGGGAACCCCCACCAGTACCGAAGCGTTCGCAATCAGCAGATGGAGCATTGGATACGGGTTAGAGGGCGTCATAGAATAGTTCTCACACCGTGATCACAGTGCTTCCCGGATTGTCTCCTCGTTCGTGGTTGGTGATAGCGACGACGAGACGGAGACACAGCGCGAGAAACACTTGCGCTCGTGCGTGGACGCGGCCTCGGGCGCGCAGCGTCCCGAGGCCGCAGTCTTTGACCGCATCGTTCGTTCGCTCAACCTGCGTCCGACAGTTGTACGTCTCGTCCAAGGTCGATTGCTTGAGGTCAACGTCTTCGCTGTAGTTCTCGATCCGATCTTCGACCCTGTACTCGATATCGAGCGGATCAGTGGCGTTTCGCGGGTTGTACGGAGCAACTGGCACGATTTGGAGGCCGAGCAGATAGTCGTGCCAGTCGAGCGTATCGTACGCGCTGTCGCCGATCATCCAGAGCGGCTTGGCGACGGCGAGCGCGTCAGTAGTGACGCGCATCGCCGTCTCTTCTGGCGCTTGCTTTGCTGGCGTGAACTCCGCTGCGATAGGTATCTTTGCTCCCGTCGAGACAATCGTACAGCCGTAGCCGTAATAGTACTCCTCAGCCGTCGAATCGTAGCATTTCGACGCGTCTGGATCGGACGGCATCGCGCGTACGTCCGTGGAGTCGATTCGGTAGGCCATGTCGAGCAGGCCGCGGACGGCGGCCTGCTCGACGAGACGGTCAAACACATCGTCAACGACGTGTTCGAGGTCAGTAAGGAACCGATCGACCGCGTCTCTCGACGGCGGTCGATCGAAGTCACATCCGAGCCAGACCAGCGTATTCTGGAGTTCTCGGGCGATTGGGCGAACTCCGTAGATGTCTTTGTAGTAGCAGTGCAAGAAGCCACGGAAGAGTTCCGCTGGCTCGTGGTCTCGTGTTCGCCCCCGGCGGGCGGGGGCGAACACATCATACTCGGTGAGAAACTCAAATTCAAGATGCTCGAACAGCGCGAGCGTCTCGGTAGCCACGAGATTGAAGAACTCGTGGATAGAATCCGCCTCTCGCAGGGTTTGGGAACTCGTAGACACAGTTTCCACTCCCTGCGTCCTCGTGTGTGACGCTTTCTATGACGCCCTCTACGGGTTATCCAACCCAAAGGTCCCAGACTTAATATAGGAAAGATGAACCGGCGCTGTCTAGTTAAGCCTCCTCTGCCGGTGTACGGCCGTTGAGCGTTTGGTGAGGTCGTTGCGTGTTGTAGTAGTGAACGAATCGCTGGAGCCAGCGTCGAGTGCTGGCTGGACCGCTGTTCCAGGTCGTATAGAAGCGGTCCGTCCGCTGTTTGAGTGTCTGGAACCACCGCTCGATGTGGTTCCGGCCGCTATACTCCACCTGACCGCTCAGTCCCAGTCGGGACAGAGCGGTCCGATAGCCGAAACTATCGACCAGCAGTTCCGCCTCCGAAAGGTCGTGATGCTCGTCAAGGCGAGCAAGAAACGCCGCCGCGGGGTCGGTCCCGCGGCGGCTGAACAGTTCAACGTCCAGTACGACCATCGAATCGAGGTCAATCGCGGCGTAACACCACCGCCACTCCGTGCCAATCTGGATCGCTGTCTCGTCGACAGCGACCCGCCGCGGAGTGCTCCGCGGCGGGTCGTTTTGGGCGTCTGCAAGGCGGTGCGTCCAGTCCCAAACCGCGCCATGCGAGCGGTCAACGTCGAGGAGATCGAGAATCGCCACGGTTTCACGGAGCGAGAGCCCCGCAGAATGGAGGCGGACGGCGAACGCCCTGACAGGCGTCGCCGTCCGCTCTCGGTCCCAACAATCACTATCTGTCGCCCCTAACGCACCACCGAGCAGGTCGCTGAGTGGCATGAACAACCAACTCTTCGACCTGCTCACTCTTAACTAGACAGCGCCGATGAACCCATGGGTCACGAATGCCATAGGGCAGTCCCCACTCTATCGTGACCGCGCCAATGAGGGTTTATACGGTGGCTGCAAATCGGTCTGGGTCAAATGCAGGGTATGTTTACTGGGATCAAACGGGTTCGACGTGGCGGGATATGTGACTAGTTCCCGGGGCGTGTTGAGTACAATGATAGGCTATTTAGCGCGGGGGGATAGAAACCATAATGATGGATTCGCGGCGCACGAATTATGTGGTGGCGTCTGGGGCTGGTCTTCTCTCCGTACTCGCTGCTTCCCGATTCGCTGCACCCCCCATGCCAGGTCTGTGGTCTGACGTCTATACCTCACATGTAGTTTTTTGGACCGGGCTCATCGCGGTCTTAGCCGGTGTGGCAATTTGGAGCGCCTGGAACCCGGCCCCCTGGTGGCTGATGTGTCTATTTGGTGTCGCTGCGATAACGGCAATGGGCACCGTCGCTATCCAATGGGGCGTCCCCTACTCGTTGCAAGACCCATGGGCTCACCTCGACTACATCCAACAGCGGGATTTGGCTAGTGGCAATCCCTACCCGGGTTTCCATGCCCTCACCCTCACATTAATTAGCATCACTAGACTCCCTGCCATCCATTGGATGACAGTCATTGGGGTGCTATCAGCAGCGGTTGGAATATTCGGAGTGGCTGCTTTTCTCTCGCAACTCCCTCTCTCCCCAAGAGCGACACAACCAGCATTCATTGCCTTTTTGCCAGCTATCTCTCAAGGTTTTGTCGGGCGACCATTTACAGTAGCATTCGCCGTTCTATTGCCGATCGCTCTATTATTAATCGCCCACCTGTTCGAATATGGTTATATCCCCCAGCAACGGATTAACGTACTGCTAATAATCATATGGTGTATCACCCCTATTTGGCATCCACAACTTCTCTGGCATATTAGCACCATTGCTGCCGCTACTGTTCTAATAGTGTGGCTATCTCGAAGTCGCGTGAGTAGACACCTTCCGACTATTGAGAACGTATCGCCCCTATCCCGCTTTGGTATAACCGCGGTTTTGATACCTTGGTTGGTACTCGCTGTATACATGATAATAGTCACACCGGTTGGTGGCCAGATAATTATGAAGACAGTCGGCGAATACATCGTGGCTGGAGGGGTGGAAGAAGCTGCTGCTGCGAGCCAAGGGACAGGTGCATTTTCATTTTTGACATCAACAGCTGCTGCACAAGAAGCTCTCGTGCGATTTGCTTTTCCAGGGTTGTTCTTGTTTGGTGTTGGAATTGCTGTCTTTGAGCAAACTAAGAATTGGGAGTTTGATGGTGTATTTCTGACCTTGACCGTTGCCGGTGGAATAATGATTGTGCTCTTCTTTTTCGTTTTCCTATTTACGAGTGCATTGGGGGTTGAGCGATTTGTCGCACTCGTCCCACTGGTTCTCTTCCCAGCCGTGACCTATGCATTCAAAGAGTGGCGCGCCGCCAGAGTCGGATTAATGGTGTGTCTTCTGTGTACTGGTGTGCTGGGGATTTATCCATCGGCATTTTCTGGCCAAGCTGGCGCGAGTGCAACTGCAGCAAGCCCAGCCGGGATAGAATGGGTAGCTGATTACGGAGCAAACAAAAACATCGTTAGTTCGGGAATTAGCCGGCAACTAAAGGCTGCAACTCAAATGGGTGCTATCTGGGAACGATATGAATCAATAACGGTGGAACAGTGGCCTTGGATAACAAATCAATCCGCTTTGGTTGCCATTCAGGCTGCTGACCGGGCGAGGATGCGCCAGTATACGGCGGAAAGCGGGAATCGGACCATTCGAAATATGTATAATAACTTCACAACCAGTTGTTCGATGGTCTACAACAATGGTGGGGCAACCATTTGTCGGACATAACCTACAGCTGCCTCAGAAAATACCCAAATCTTATTTCGCACCTCTAGAAACCCGTACAATAATGTTCCCCCATAACCGACGGAGTGGTTTCATATTCATCTACATAATGCTTTCCATGTTCGTGTTGATTTGTCTATCGATAGCAGATGCCCTTACACTGCTTGTCTATGCGACATCCTCTGGAATTATCTTTGTAATACTCGCGTTTGCCAATCCAACTAAACTTCCAAGCAAGTCCAAAACCCGTCTTAAAAGGCTGTCAATCATCATCAGCGCCGGAATCGTTGCAGCGATAGGATGGTCACTTGTGGAGAGATTTACGAACGCGCCGTTCTGAATCTGACTGGCTGTCGAGTCTATCCAGGACCGATTCACGGCAGCAGCGGACTGTCAATCACACTCCTATTGACCAGTAGTGTGTCGCTGTGTAACGATCTCAAACACTCGCTGAAGGAAGCCGTACAGAATCTGCTGTCGTGGACACTGAACAACGCTGATCAAGGAGTAGACGGTCTCATGGATGAACTCAATGGGGTCTTTATATAGGTGCGAGGTCCAGTGATTGAGGAACTTGTTGAGAGCGCGTTTGCTCTTCGATTGGAGAACGCGTTTCGAGATACCCTCGACGGGCCTTATTGCCTCCGGCAATAAGGCCCGTCACGTAGGTTTTGGCGTGGTGTTTCTGCTGATACGAGAAGCACTCGAAGTCATCGATGAGATTCGTGCAGGACAGAAACTCCGTGATCGGCATCATCGGTCGCGTAGCGACCGATTCGCAGTGATCGGTTATAAACGTCGAGGTCAAGTCAATCAGTACGACTGGGACGAAGATCGCCTCAACCGAGAGCGATTGACCGCGCTCCAACAGCGCAACGAAACGCGGTGGTCCCAAGACGGAGTCGTCATTATCGACGACTCCGTCACCCATCGAACCGGCGACCAACTGCCGAACGCTGGCTGGTTCTACGACCACGCTGAAAACGACACTGTTTGGGGCCAGAACCTCGTGTTCAGCCAGTACGCCGACGAGAAAACCACCTACCCGCTCGGCTTCCGTCTCTACGAGAAGGAAGCCGAGACGAAGATCGACCACGCCAAAGCGCTCGTTGATGAAGCTCACGAGGTAGGTGTTCCAGCGGACACCTACCTCTTCGACAGCTGGTACTGTTCACAGGAGCTCGTCGAACACGTCGAATCGTACGACAAGGACTGGATTTCCGTGCTCAAGAGCAACCGCCACGTCGAGTACGGCGGCGAGATGATCCGCGTCGATGCGCTTGCCGAGCGCATCGACATGACCGAGCGAGAAGTCGACGGCGAGACCTACAAAATCTGGACGAAGAAGCTGTCTGTCTCGAAGCTCGGCGAGAAGAAGGTCCTCATCACGGAGAAGGTGACCGACGATGAGGACGAAGAGAATCCGGTGAAGTACCTCGTGACGAACAAGATCGACGCACCGACGACGCATTTGATCGGCACGTACTCGATGCGCTGGCGCATCGAGACGTTCTTCAGGGACAGTAAGCAGGATCTAGGCTTCGAGGACTGCGAGGTCGAGCGTGACGCAGGTGCCAATCGGCATTGGCACCTGCTCATGTTGGCCTACAGTGCTCTTCGGCTGGGTGTTGCGGATAGCGCTTTGGGAACGGTGTTGTCACAAACGACGTCGCTGTGTAACGATCTCAAGAACTCGCTGAGAGAGGCGGTGCAGAATCTGCTGTCATGGACGTTGAGGAATGCTGATCAGGGTGTAGACGGCCTCATGGACGAACTCGAAGGGGCCTTCATATAGGTGCGAGGTCCAGTTTATAATTAAAGGCGAAGAGTGCAGCATCTGCTTATCTCAATAGTACCTCTCATCGGTGCTGTCGGCTGGTTTTCACGGAGGCCGCTGCATGAAGTATTCTGACTTCATTCGGACGAGGTGCTCATTAGCTTCTTCACGAGCTTCTTCGGAGATTCCGAGTCCGCCGCCCTTGCTCTGTGGAATCTCGCTTTTAAATTCGGTAATAGAGGCGCGTTCCTCGTGTTCTCGTTTGATTGAGACAGTGATTTTGGGGACGATATATTCGCCTTCTGGGTGGGCTATGGCTGTGATTGTTCTATTTCCCTCTTCGACGCGGTGCTTTTCAGGTGGCTCCGCCATGTTGGTCTGGCGATTGCCGGTAATATTAAATCCCGCCGCTGAGATGCGGTGACCAAGAAAGACACACTCTGCTCTATCAGTCGGTGAGAGCGGGCGGGGAGCCAACCCCGCCATCAATCGCGGACCGCACTGCAACGTTGGTATCGTCGTGGTGTGCCGCTAGTTTCGCTTTCTCCGCCGGGCGCAATAGGTTTTCCGACCGAAGCTACCCGGACGGTCTGACGGCTCATAGAAACGGCCACAGCCGCCGCTATGCGGTCGCGGCGGAAGCGGGGACCCTCACGGGGGTCCCCGACCCGACCCGTCTCGCAGCGCGCGGAGCGCGCGAGAAACGGAATCCGGCGGCCGGACGGACCGCCGGACCTGCTCTTGTGTGGAGGCGGTCGCGGTGAGCGTCGATCACCCTGCTGACGACCGCGAAAACTCGGGCGTAGACGAGTCCTCTCGGCCCTCCCTGCGTAAGTCTACGCCCGGCAAATCGGCCCAGAGAAGCCCTGAGCGTCGGTCGGCTCTTGCGGAACCACTCACGCGACGCTCGGGAGTGAAACTGCGCACCGAATGCTTCACCGAAGACGGCGTGTGCTCGTGGCGCGATGCCATCTGGGCGTGGCGCGATACCGTTGAGGACAACCGGGGAACGTACGCGACTTTCGAGAATCTGGAGGGAGAGCAGACAACGGCCCCGATGAAGGATAGATTCACGCCGGAGAAATGGGATGAGCGATACGCGAAACTCTGCGATCTCGAACGAGGACTCCGCGACGATTTCGGTCGGCGGCTTCACACGGTATTACTCTCATTCACGGCGTCCTCGACCGATGAGGATGGTCGCCCGCGCTCACCGGTTGACCATTTCCTCGATATAGAGAAATCGAACGGTGCGCGGACGAGCGCGTTAGATCGCATCCTCGGAGACCGCCGGTATGAGCGGGTTGCACTGCCTGAACAGCACAAGAGTGGGTACATTCACTGGCACTGGGCGGTGTTCGTCGATGGACCGGTAGAAGCCGAAGATTTCCAGCCGATCTCGACTTGGCAACTCTTCTCTACGCTCGCTGACTGGTCAGCGAGCAGTAGGTAGTGATATCGAATAGCGGTTCCC
>NZ_JBNTJU010000052.1:0-8983 GCF_051195015.1 Halococcus sp. AFM35 | reverse complement strand
TCTCTACGCGGTTTCTGACGATAAGCCCATCACGCCAGCGCTGTCTACGTGTTTCACTCCTTAACCGAACACGGATGGTCCCCATCCCTCGACGTGTGGATTGGGTTCGTGATGCCAGCCGAAGTCGCTCCCCGTATCATCACTGTAATGGAACGAAAACTCCGGGCAGGCATCCGTCGTCTCGCCTGCGAACCAGCGAACCGTGAGTGTGGCATCGTCCACGTTCCGTCCGAGTCGGTCGGGTTCCACATCCGCGACGACGTGGTTGTGTACGTCCGGTGGGAATCCTTGGGCCAACGAAACCGCTGGATGACGTTCAAGCTCACGCCGGATTCCACGAAGTGCCCTGTGGGAGGCTTCTGCCGAGTCATACGAGCGCTCGCCGTCACGCATGAACTACGCTGTGGCTCTGTCGCCGCGGCTGTATGTGGCGTAGTTCTCGATGGCATCCTCGACGATAGTAAGGCGATACCTGGTGAGTTCCCAATCACTTGCAGTCGTTCGAATCTCGCTGGTCTGTTCGACCTGTTCCGCCTCCGCTGCACGTTCGCGGAGCGCTTCCGGTGCGTCGACGTCGTATTCTTCCCGCCACGTCTTGATTCGTTCCTGCAAGTCCTCTTTGAGTCCAATGAGGCCATCATGGTCGTACTCGTCGAGGAGGTCACGGAGCGTCTGTACACGGACGTAGAGCGGATCGGGCGTGTACAACGCCGTCCCTTCGCGGTCAGTTTTCAGTAGGACGTTCATCTCGACGAGTCGTTCGAGATGACTGCGAGCCGTGTTCTCTGCGACGAGGGCCTCGTCTGCGATGGACGAGGCTGATCGGGGCTGCGAGACCGCCTCAGCGACTGACCGAACCCTATCGAACGCACTCGTATGTTCTTTCCACGCTTCGATACCGGGATTGTTTTGTGCCATACTACGTCTTAGCACGTGACATCAATAAATCTATCCAGAAACGAAATAGTCGGTCTTCAGGTTCGCGGATTGACCGTCTTTCTCAAGGCTCAACCCAATCATGGAGCGGACAACTGCTGGGATTACTCTCCTCTACCGCCGGTATGCCCACGGATTCAAGACGACGCTCCGCGAAATGAGACGCATGACCGACGACTCCGACACCTCACCCACATTTCTCTCATCCCTTCCGAGCCAGCCGATTACCGACGACATCGTCAAGCAGATCGGCGAGAGCGACAACCCGAAGATCCGCGGCGCGATGGGGTTTCCCGGTTCAAGACCCGGGGTAATCGAGGCGTTTCTGTTGAATATGGAAACGAAGACCCATGTGATCGTGTTCGATCCGGCCGCGGAGCAGTGGCGCGTCCACGAGTCCTTCGAATCTGAGGAGATGGGCCACCAGGAAATGGTCGATCGTGCCAGTGAACTCGCCAACGAGTGGCTCGCCGAAAGCCTCTCGGATCGCATCGCGGCCACAGATGAGACTGACTCGGAAAGATGAATGTGCGCTACTACGCGGATGCGGACATTCGGGAGTGGCATGACCACACGCTCCGACTGTTGCGGACGCTTCACGACGAACATGGCATCACCGTCGAGATCGACCGCATTGACGAACAGCACGGACCGCTCACGGACTTCCCTGGCGACGTACGGTATCCTTCACCCGAGGAGGTCTACGAGCGCGATCTCAAACGGAATCGAGATTTGAACCAGACCATCGATCCGACGCCGTCGGAAGGATTCAAGCGGTACGGGTCACTCGACATCGCCGGCAACATCGCGGTCGTCGATGACGAGGGGATCGTTCAGTGGGCCTCGACGCTTCCCGGCTACGCTCGCGGCTACGGGCCGGGTGTCGAAGCACGGACAGCGATGGACTTTCTGGAGGACATCGCTACGTCTCCGAGCAACCGGATCTGTGTCAAGTGTCTCCATCTACTGGATGGTGACGAGACGTTCTGTCCAAATTGCGGCCACGAACTGCCCTAACGTCGTGTCCTCAGCTTTCAATATTGAGTATCTCACATATATGTCGAAAGGCCGGAGAAGCGTTCTGACAGACATTCTGGGTTAGCCTGTGCAGTGCAGGGCGCTAAGCCCCCTCCCTCAACGAGCACCACAGTCCGCCGACTGGCGGACAAGGAGCGAAGTAGGGAGGGGATACAGCGCCCGTCATCATCTAACCTTCTGTCCGAATCGAAACCGTTACTAATCGACAGCCCTAACGCTGATTCGTCGTGTACTACGCCTACAAGTATCGGCTCAATCCCACCGCCACTCACCGCGAGCGACTGTCGTGGACCGTCGATACTTGCCGGCAAGTGTACAACCACTTTCTCCACCGGCTGAATCAGCACGAGGGGACACCCGCCATGACCACGCTCCGGTCGGAGCTGCCTGCCCTCAAGCAGTGGTGGACGGACCTGCAAGACGTGTATTCGCGCACATTGCAGGTCGTGGTCGAACGCCTCTACGACAACCTCAAAGGGTTGTCGCGGCTGAAAGAGGAAGGCTACCGCGTCGGGAGCCTGAACTGGAAAGCGCCGCGAGAGTTTCGGTCATTCACTTACAGCCAGCGCGGCTTCAAGCTCGACAACAAGAGCGGTCGTACTGTGCTCCACCTCTCGAAAATCGGCGATATTCCCATCAACTTCCACCGCGAGATACCCGACGGCGCACGACTCAAACAAGTCACGGTGAAACAGGAACCGACTGGAAATTGGTTTGCGACGTTCGGCGTCGAAACCGACGCCGACGCGCCACCGAAGCCGGACGAACTGGAGCGGTGTGTCGTATCGACGTGGGGATTCTGAAATTCGTCCACGACACCGACGGCCACGCCGTCAGGTCGTTGGACCTCTCCGCTGAAGAAGACCGTCTTGAGCACGAACAGCGTGTTCTCTCCCGCAAAGAGCACGGATCGAACAACTACCGCGAACAGCAGCGGAAGGTTGCGCGCCGTCACGCCGACATCGAACGGAAGCGCCGCGACTTCCTGCACAAGCTCTCGACATGGTACGCGAAAGTCTACGACTTCGTAGCGATCGAAGACCTCGACACGAAGAGGTTGATGGAACTGCCGTCGAACTCGCACAACCGTGTGAGTGCGGCATGGGGAACGTTCCGCCGGATGCTCGAATACAAGTGCGAACGTGAAGGCACGCACTTCGCGGCGGTCGATCCCAAAGGAACGACCAAAGAATGTTCTCGGTGTGGTGTCGAAACTAGTAAACCGCTGTGGGTGCGGGGACACTCGTGTCCAGCGTGTGGATACACGGCGGACCGAGACGCGAACGCCGCCGAGAACGTTCTGCAACGCGGCTTTTCTGACATAGGCATGGGCTGTGCCGAATCGACGCCCTCGGAGACTGCGACCGCTGTGGAAACCGGCGTTTCGCCGGTTCCTGCAAGTCGCGTCATCGAACAGGGAAGCCCCACCCTCAAGCGCTCGCCGCGGTGCGTGGGCGAGCGGTAGGGTGGGGAGGATGTCACCCGAGACTATTCAGAGTGACTCGCAAGCCTCGCCGTTGCCGTCACCATCGAGACCGGACGGATCGCCTGAAACCGACTCGAAGTACTGCTGTGCCTGCTCCTGTGAACTGAAATCACTACAGTCGTAGGGATCGTCCGGCCCACCACTCGGTGGCGGAAGATCGCTGCCACCACTGTCACCATCACTACCGTCGTCTGCTGGCTCCTCGGTTGGCGTTGCCGTCGGCGTCGAACCGTCGCCGTCGAACTCCCAGAGACCGACATTGTTCGAGCGTGCTTGCTCTTCAGTACTGTCGAACTCCTCGCGGAGCGAGAACGGCGAGTCGTACACGCGGGCGTAGCCATCCGCAAGCAACTGCTGGTTGAAATTCTCGCCATCAGTGTAGATGTACGCAAGCAACCTCCCGAACGACCCTCGGCGGTCGCCCTCGCCATCGGTGACGACACGAACCTGCTGGCCATCAAGTTCCGCGGTGGCGAACTCGCTGGCACGCTGGCCCCAATTGTAGAGGTGGTCACGTGCGGCCTGCGTCTCCGGTATCCCTTCGTATTCGTCGGGGCTGACGTCGCCGAGCGACGTCTCGGGCGTATCGACACCGATGAGTCGAATCGTATCGGTCTCACCGCCATCGAACTCGACTTCCACAGTATCACCATCGATGACCCGCGTGACCGTCGCCTGCCGTGCCTCGCCACCCGAAATTCCCGATGGTATCGACGCTTCGGGTTCCGGCGTCGAGGTCGGCGTAGCAGTAGCGGTGGGTGCCGGGGTCGATGTTGCCGTTGGCGTAGCAGTAGCAGTGGGCGTTGGGGACGGCGTCGCCGTCGGGGTTGATGTGTCCGTCGGCGTCGCTGTTGGCGTGGGAGTTGGTGTCGGTGTTGGGGTAGCGGTCGGCGTGGTTGTATCCGTGGGAGTAGCGGTCGAAGTCGAAGTCGCAGTCACAGTAGCGGCCGCCGTTTCAGTCGCTGTTCTCGTCGATAATTGGGTAGCTGTCGCGGTCGCCGATTCAGTAGTGGTGACGTTTGTCTGTTCAGTTCCGCTCGGAGAAACGCCGGGAGTAGCGTTCCCTCCGGTTCCACTGAGCGAGCTACACCCTGCGAGCACGAATAGGCAGGCAAGGACAACGGCGATGAAAGCTGAACGCTGGTGCATACGAGTCGCACAGGGAGTGTCAAAAAAAAAGCGTTCGGGTGGCGCGTTACTTTGGGTTAGTCGTCGGTGTCGGGTTCGTCATCTTCATCGATTGCGCCATCGCCATCGTTGTCTTCATCATCGGAATTGCCACCGTCATTTTCGTCGTCTTCGTCGTAATGGCCGTCGCCATCATCGTCGTCTTCGGCTTCTCCGTTGAAGTCGTCGGAGCCGTCGTCACCGTCGTCCGGCTCGTCGTCCTCATCAACTGCGCCATCCCCGTCATCGTCATCATTGGATGGAACATCGTTCCCATCTTCACCATCCTCATCGATGTGACCATCCCCGTCGTCGTCCTCGTCATTCTGACCGAGTTCGTCGCCCGTCCCGCCATCCGCTGTTCGTCCCAACGGGGCGAAGATACTCCCGTTCGCAAACTCCGTGATATTCGCCGAGACGGCGTTCGCATCCATGTCAACAGTGCTTTCGGATACTTTCGACCAGTCGCCGTCGTACCGCCACAGTTCGAGCGTTGATTCGTCGACTCCACCGAGATCGTTCTCCTCGTAGCTCACGCTCACGTCGAAAAACGAGTCGGGGCTGTTCGCGCTCGCGTTGACGTACTGGCCGATGTTCGTCCGGTTGTCCGGGTCAGTTGGAGACGAGCCGACTGTCCGAACCGCGACATCTTTCGATTCGAACGAAACCGTCGCTGAGTCGAGGTGCAGATCTCTCACTGTGTTGTTGATCGAAGGACCCTCTTGGGGATCGCTATCGGAATAGTAGGCCTGCCCGTTGCCGCTAGCCGTGGTGTTTGTGATTGCGTTATCGCTGCTCGATTGCAGGTAGATACCCTGATCGTTCTCTGCTATCGTGTTGTTAGCGACTACGATCCCGCCAGCTCCAAAGGTGAAGGCGATGCCTCGGGAGTTCGAGGCGACCACGCTGTCGCGTATCTCTCCAGTGGAGGCCTCGTATTCGATGCCACCTCCCCAGTCTGTCACGGTGGCGTTCGTCACGGTGACGTTGGTTGCACCGTCGGAGCCGAAAACCACGATTCCGTCCGTCGGGAAGTCATCCACGCCGTCGATTGTGTGTCCCGCTCCATCAAGGACAACATCGCGTGCGAAGATTTGGATGCACTGATCGGCCGTACTGTTCTCGATATCCGCCGTAAGCACGTACCGACCAGGTTCGGTGATTTGAGTACACGAACCGATCTCAGTCGGTGTAGCTGTCGATGCGGCTCCCTCAGTTGAAGTCTCGGTTTCGGTCGCTTCCTCAGTAGTCTCAGTCGGGGTCGGCGTTTCAGTCGCTGTCTCGGTAGTCGTTTCCGTTGCCGTCGCAGTCGGTTCTTCGGTCGCTGCTGTGCCTGGTTCCTCTGGCGTTGGATCATCACCAACGTCTTCGCACGCGATATTGTCATCATCACTGTCGAGCCCAAACTCGTCGGTGTTCGGGTCGAAGACTTCATCAACCTCCTGTCTATCATCGAACTCCGAGCAGTTAATGTCTCCATCCGAGCCCGGAGTGGGCGCATCTCCACCGTTGTCCTGTGCTAAAATTGCTGGCACGACGCTCAATCCCGCCCCGATGAGCAGAACAACGCCTGCAAGCGCAACTAGTTGCCGAACTGATAACCTGTAACCCGTCATGTTATACCATAGCAACAACTACGCACATAATATAGTTATCGACGCTGAGCAAGCTACCACGTCTTAGACGGACTACAGGTGCTCGTTGAGAAAGGGGCTCCTGCCTGTACAACCGCCAGTTCACCATCGAAATCTTCATCTATCCCCTGAAAACCGCTAATGTATGGATGAGAGAGAAGAAATGAAGGTAGGAGCTCTCTCCGTTGAGAGCATTGTGATCGGTCTTGCCTGCCTCGTCGTCATACAATCGATTCTCAGAATAACTCACCCTTCATCTTCGGAGCTGTTCTCTGGCATCGCTGTAGCTCTCTTTTTCGGTGTGTTGCTTGTATCGATATTTCAGCCTTGATTTGGGAGAAATGGGCGTGGTGGACAGAGCTACAGAAACCGGTCGTATACTGCACCTCCTCTTAGCTGGAAGCACGGACTACGGGAGAGCCAGTGAATCCACCCCAGACAGCCGACCCACTGGTCGATTGAGTTTCTCATCTCAACCGGTTTCGCGGATGGCGCGGTGACTGCGAAGTGCATCACCAACGACGCCTCAGCGGTATCGTTCGATGCGGCGGGCGACCCACTCGGCTACCGTACCACCAAGGTGCTCTCTAAGCGTACCCAACAGTCCTCCCGGTACGTAGAGGACGAACAGGACGAATAGCACTCCGAGATAGAGGCTCGCGTGCCCGTTGAGGAACATCTCAATGGCCGCGCCGACCGTGACGCCGAAGAGGTCGGTATCAAGCACGCCAGACGGGAGATGCCCTCGGAGATAGGGCAACAGGCCGCCACCCGACCCAGCCGTCGATAGGAACTCTTTCACCGATTCGTCGAACAGGCGTCCGTAGAGTGGGCCCGCGAGCGTTCCGAACCCACCGATAATTGATGCGAGCAATGCGTCGGCAGCCCCACAAAGCTGATGGGGGGTGGGGTTGATGTACAATAATGTAACCATATCTCGTTGTGAAACGATACGGGAAAGTCGCTATCGTAGCGTACAGGAGTCACATTATGAAAGCAGAAATCAAAGCAAAACGCATCCTCGGTAACGCGAAAGACGATAAACAGTGCCTATCAGGGCTGCAACTGCCCGTTTCTCGTGGGAGCGACCCTTCCAAGGAGAAACTGATACGGCCGGGTACCACGGTCAAGGATATCAACGTCAAACAGTACTCAATAGCGTTGAACAATGTCGACTCCGGAATATCGATGGCAAGTCAGGGGCCTCCAGCGTTCCCCACCATGTCTCTCGTTTCTAGACTGTACAGAGGAGAGGGCGTCATCGCGGCCTCTACCTACCGAGAGACCCCACAGAAAGGGGTGAACTAACCGTGCACTACCGCTCCGTGCTCGTCGTTCTAGTGGTCGTTTCGATGCTGTTTGCCGGCTGTAGTTTTCTCTCGGAGGCACCGGCAGAATCTACTACGACAGCATCCCCTCTGAATGGAACGGCCACGCTGACAGACACCGCTGCAAGTGCAACCACAGTGGCTACGGAAACATCAACAATCACCGCGGGGACAGAGTCTCCACGCGGCCCAACGTCGTCAACGACAACTGAAACCCCGACGCCGACCAGTACCACGACTGAAGCCCCGACAGCTGCCCCCACCAAGACACCAACCGCTACGGAGACCGCGACGCCAACATCGACAGAAACAACAAGAGACATACCGACCCCGACACCAACGGAAACGGCGACGCCGACACCAACACCAACTGAGACGGCAACACCCACACCTCCAGAGGAGACACCAACCCCCACCGAGACGGCAACGCCAACCGAAACAGCGACACCGACAACGACACAGACCGCAACACCGACAGAGACGGATTCGGCGCGTGAAGACTGGTACAACGTAACGATCGTCGCAGCCGGTACAGGCGAATCCTACTACCGAATGTACGGCGGAACTGGCCCGGGTATCGATTTGGGTGCAAAAGCCGACACTGAGGCATCAGTCGAGTACGAAGACCGCGTGATCCTCGACGATCCGTACTATGCAGAAGGATTCGTCGGCGACAACGGGGTCGATAGCTACCAGTACAGACCAACCATTCAGGGCGAACTCTCCCTCAACTTCGTCAACGATGGCGACGTGGCGTTGAAGGTGTATCTCAATGGTGAACTGTACGAGACGGTGCAACCGGGTGAGGGGGTTGGCGAGGAGCGAGTTGATCCCGCAGCACCGCCGGAGGGAGCCAACCTCATCAGAGTCAAGGCGGTCGGCGATGGTGAATCCGAGTACAGCCTCGGAGCGGGGGCTGCTGGCTCGGAGCGGTTCTACTACGAGGACGAGGCCGATCCCGGAACTACGGCCGACAATCCTGACTACACGGGAGTAATGGGTGCGTATGGATTCGTCGGCGATGGTGGCGTCGATTCGTATTCGACGGATGGCGAGCTTTACAGCGTCGACAACGAGGGGTCGGCAACGCTGAAAGTCTACCAAAACGGTGAGTTGTGGGCGACCGTCCAACCGGGAGAGACAGTCAAGTGATCAACTGAAGGTCCGGAACAGTGATTCAGAGTGACTCACAGGCCTCGCCGTTGCTGTCGCCATCGAGACCCGAGGGATCGCCTGAAACCGACTCGAAGTACTGCTTTGCCTGCTCCTGTGAGCTGAAATCACTACAGTCATAGGGGTCGCCCCGGCCCACCACTCTAGGGTCTAGCGCAAGTTCTTGACCTTTGGACGCGTATCTCTCTGAATGGGAGCGCGACGAGCTGTCGTTGAACGAC
>NZ_JBNTJU010000051.1:0-9066 GCF_051195015.1 Halococcus sp. AFM35 | reverse complement strand
CTGTTTCCTGCCTGTGCTTCGGCGAGCACCTCACCCGTCGTGGGGTCGCGCGTCTCGAAGGTCTCGCCCGAGGCACTCTCGACCCACTCACCGCCGATGTAGAGTTTGTCCGGTTCGTCGGCAAGCAGTTCCTCGCGCACTTCGCGGTGGCGCTCTCTGATCTCGTCGCGGCTCGCCTCGATTTGTTGTGATTCTGAAGACATTGTAGTGAGTGGCTATTCGAACTTCTCGAACGGTTGCTCGCAGTCGTGACAGTAGTGCATCGACCGACAGAGCGATGGTCCTTTCGGATGCTCGCGCTCGGTGTTCGTCGACTCGCAGTAGGGACATTCGGCCCGCTCGTCTTTCCCTGTGGTCTCGACGCTCGGGTCTGTAATCCTGTTCATCAGATACTTAGCCCGAACTCCCGGAGGTCCTCTCTGCCCTGTTCGGTGACCATCTCAACTGTCCACTCGGGTGACCAGACGAGCCGCAATTCGGCGTCGTCGATGCCCTCGACGCCGGTGACCCTGTTGCGCACGGTCTCCTGAAGCATGTCGCGGGCCGGGCACCCGGTGTAGGTGAGCGTCATGTCGATTTGCGCATGGCCATTTTCGATTTCGACGCCGTAGATGAGGCCCAAATCGACGATGCTGATGGGCATCTCCGGGTCGTCGATGTCGTAGAGGGCATCCCAGACCGCGCGCTCGACGCCCGTCGCGTCCGCGCCGGTCGCAGGCAGGCCCTTGATGCCCTCGCCGGATTCGTAGTCGGTGTATGCACAGTAGGTTGCATCCGGGTCGAAATCGGTTGGCTGGCTACTCATCGTCGGGGTCCTCCATCAGCCGGGCCGCGTGGTCACGGCCGAGTTCGCGGTAGGTGTTGGTTATCTCGTCGTAGTGGGTCGCCCAGTGGTCGGTGTGGTCGCCGTCCCGCCCGATGTGGTCCGGTAGTTCGTCAGCCACGACTCCATCCTCGTCGGTCTCGGGCGCGCGCGCGTCGATGCCGATGTCGGTCAGCGTCCCGGTGACGGTCTCGACCCATTCGTTGCGCATGTCGGCAAGGGAGCGGGTGCGAAGCCCGAGGTCGTCGATAGCGTCGTCCTCGAACGCCTCGAACAGCGTCAGCGCGTACGGGAACAGCCTGTCGACGGCAGCCTGCACGCGCTCGCGGCCCTCCTCGCCACCCACGAGCCGGCGAAGCCAGTTCTCGGCGTGTTCGCGGTGGTAGTCCTCCTCACCCATGACCTTGCCGACACGGTCGCGGATGCGCGGGTACGACGAATCTTCGAGCGCTCGCAGTCTGAGATGCTCGGCTTCGTCGTAGAAGTAGCTCCGCACGATGGCGTCGGCCCAGTCGCCCTCCTCGAAGGGCAGTTCACAGAGCGTGCTGTGGCGGAAGGTTTCGGGGTCGCGCTCCCAGATGAGGTCCGGTTCCGAGTAGCCGAAGTCCTCCAGGAGGTCGTACCACAGCCGTGCGTGGCCGAGTTCGTCCTGTGCGATGTTGGCGATGGCGATGTCCGATTCGACGGTGGGCGCGCGCACCTGCCAGTCGGTGTAGCGGTCGGCGATGACGAACTCGTCGTCGGCCAGCCGATAGAGAAGTGCCTCGACCGCTTCGCGCTCGCGCTCCGTGAGGTCGGTCGGCCCGGAGAGACTGCTCGCCGCCATCAGTTCCCTCCCTGCCGCTCGGCGTCGGCCTGCTCGCTCTCGGAGTCGGCGACCTCCTCGGCAGCGGGCGTGATGTTGTACTGGGTCGCCCACCGATACCCTTTGTTCGTGGTGCCGCCGAAGGCCGCCCGCGACTCGTCGACTTCGCCGATTTCGTCCTGTGGGACGACCCAGATGCTGTGGGTCGGCTTGCGGCGACCGTGTTGAATCTGGGCGAACATCAGCGCCATCTCGCGGTCGGGCGCGTGGACGTTGCCGCAGTGGGTGTGATACTTGCCGGCTCCCTCTTGGCGAAAGACTTCCCAAATCATTGGTAACTACCTCGCACCTCAGTCGGCCGCCTGTGGCGCGTGGCCACCGGTGGCGGTCTCGTACTCGTCGAGCGTCTCACGGACCCACTCGACGGCCTCGTGAGCGCGCTTGCGCGCGTCTATCTGGCCGCGACCGGGGTCGTACTCGTTTTTGGCGATTGCGAAGAACTCCTCCCAGTCGAGTTCGTCCTCGGCGACCTGATAATTCCCGTTCTCGTCCTTCTCGATGGTCGGCGTGTCGGGGATCTCCAGGCCGTACTTTTCGGCCTTCGGGAGGTACTGGTTGAGAAAGGACTCCCGGAGTTCGTCGTTGGTCATCTGCTTCAGCCCGACCTCGGCAGCGAAGCCGTGGTGAGTCGATTTGTCGTCCGTCGGCCCGAAGAACTGGATGATGCGCGGCCACCACGTCTCGAAGGCGTCCTGCACCATCTCCTGTTCCTTTTTCGAGCCGGTAGCGAGTTCCTTCAGGATACTCTCGCCGTGTTTGATGTGAAAGCCCTCCTCGAAACACACCTTGTCCATCGCGTGGGCGTACGGTTCCCAGCTCGTCCGTTTGAGAGTTGCCTGCCGGCGCATCGCCGCGCCGTCGACGAAGAAGGCGATCATCGGCGTCTCGACCCACGACTCCAGCGGATAATGGAAACAGTTCAGGAACTTCCCCTCTCCCGCAGCGAGTTCGTCGAGCATCTGCTCGCGCGTCTTGACGCCCAGCGACTCGGCTGCACGATAGAGCAACTGGCCGTGGCCGAGTTCGTCCTGCGTCTTCGCCGAGTAGGCCAATTTCCGGTCCAGACTGGGTGCTTCGCGGATGAACGGCCGCTCCAGATACGCACCCATGATCTCGGAGTTCGCGTGGAACTGAATCATCCGGGTCGCCGCCTCGCGGTACTCCCGCGGCATGTCGTCGTCCGGGCTGAACTGTCGCGGCCCGGCACGTTCCTTGACGGTTTCGAGGTCCATCGTCACACTCTTACATTCTCCACCCATCATCATAGACGTTCACACGTTCATGGACGGGCTTTATACGTGTGTGACGGCAACATCGGCTGTGATAGACGAGTGTCTCGTCGTCGAGTTCCGCGTGCGCGACGACGACTGTCCGTTGGCCGATGCCACGCGCGCGTCGGGCATCGAAGTCGATGCCCAGCCGCCACAGCTGCGCGCCGACGGCTATGCCCTACTGAGTTTCACCGCACCTGAGTCCGAAACGTTCGCCACAGCGCTCGACGACGACGACCGCATCCGCTATCTCCACCTCGCGCGCGTCGATAACCGACAGAACGGGCGTTGTCTCTCGAAACAGCCCTGTGTCGTCCACGACCTCGTGAGCGCGGGCCTCATCGTCGAATCGCTTCGCTATCGGGACGGCAGCGCGACCGTCACCGGCGCGGTCGTCGGCCACGAGGTGCTCCGAGGCGTGTTGAACACCGCCGGCGAGACCGTCGGCGTCGCGCTCGAACGCGCCTATCCCTTACAAACCGACGACGAGGGGGCCATCGCGGAGCGCTGGAACGTGACGCCACGACAGGAAGAGGCCCTCAGGGCGGCCGTCGCATGTGGATATTTCACCGTTCCCCGGGAAACGACCGCCGCGGAGGTCGCCGCTTCCCTCGATATCAGCAAGTCGGCGTTCATCGAGCGGCTCCACCGCGGCCAGCACGCACTCTTTTCGCAACTGTTCGCCTGATTAGCGGTGGTCGAACACCCGCTTGACCTTCCCGACCTCGGTGCGCTCGATTGTGCCGGGTTCGACCACGTCGATGCTGTCGGGCGAGACGTTCAACTGGTCGTCGAGCCGCTCGTCGATGGCCGCACGGAGTTCCGCCGGAGTGGTTTCGGACCGCTCGTGTGGTTCGACGGTGATGTCCATCGTGTCGAGGCTGTCCTCGCGGCGCAGGTCGATGCGGTAATGGGGAGCTATGTCGTCGATGCCGACCATGATTTCCTCGATTTGGCTCGCATAGACGTTGACACCCCGGACGATGAGCAGGTCGTCAGTCCGCCCGGTGACGTTGCCCATCCGGACGGCGGTGCGCCCACACTCGCAGTCGTCCTCGTAGAGATGGGTGATGTCACCCGTCCGGTAGCGGAGTATCGGCTGGGCTTCCTTGGTGAGTGTCGTCAGCACCAACTCGCCCGTCTCGCCGGGTGGGAGGGTCTCGCCGGTATCGGGGTCGATGATTTCGGGATAGAAGTGGCCCTCCCAGACGTGCAGCCCGTCCTGTGCTGCTGCACACTCCATCGCCACGCCCGGACCCATGATTTCGGAGAGTCCATAGATGTCGATGGCGGTCACGTCGAGGGCCGCCTCGATCTCTTCACGCATCGGGTCGGTGAACGGCTCCGCGCCGATGATGACCGTCGAGAGCGGAAGGTCCCGTGGGTCGAGACCCTGCTCTTCGGCACAGTCGGCGAGATACAGACAGTAGGAGGGCGTACACGAGAGCGCGTCGCTTTCCATGTCCTGTAACATGGTGAGTTGGCGGGCCGTGTTCCCGCCGCCCATCGGCACGACCGTCGCGCCGAGCCGTTCGATGCCGTCATGGAGTCCGAGACCCCCAGTGAACAGTCCGTAGCCGTAGGCGTTCTGCACCGTGTCGCCCGGTTCGACCCCCGCGGCGTCGAGCGAGCGCGCCACGACCGCCGCCCAGCGTTCGAGGTCGTCGTCGGTGTAGCCGACGACTTTCGGTTTGCCGGTCGTCCCCGAGGAGGCGTGAATTCGGATGATGTCCTCGTCGGCGACCGCGAACAGCCCGTCCGGATACTCCTCGCGAAAGGCCGTCTTGGTCGTCATCGGCAGTTTCCCGATGTCGTCGATGCCGTCGATGTCGCCGGGCGAGACGCCGTGGTCGTCGAGCAACTCGCGGTAGAAGGGAACGTTCTCGTAAGCGCGCTCGACGGTTTCGACGAGGCGCTCGTCCTGTCGGTCGGCGAGTTCCGCGCGGCTCAGCTCCGGCGCGATGGGAACCGTCATGACCCACCGGCCGCCCATCGACCCACACGCCCGTCGCGTGCGGTCGTCCTGTGTCTCGTGTCGAGCAGTAGCATGCCCGTCGGTGAGCGACGCGAGCGGATATAGATTTCCCCGCACATGGGGCGGGTTTATACACTACAGACACGGTACGCAAGTTTCAAACGCTGCGTGGGCGAAACTCTCTCCACGCGCGACGCACGCAGCGATTCGTTCGAACGCGCCGTGGTCGGTCCGTTTGCTATGGCTGAGCGCCGCGCGAGTGACCACCATGAGAAAGCTGCTATCGACGCGACTCGAAACCAGTCGGTCGCCGACGGTGCTCGTCATCTTCGCGAGCACGCTCGTGAGCGTGATGGGTGTCTCGCTCATCAGTCCGGCGCTCCCGACGATTCAGGCGGCATGGAGCGTCTCGACGAGCGAGGCGAGCCTCCTCATCTCCGCGTTCACCTTTCCGGGCATCGTCCTGACGCCCTTCGTGGGACTCGTCTCCGACCGCATCGGGCGCAAGCGGGTGCTCGTCCCCTCGCTGTTTCTGTTCGGACTGAGCGGCGTCGCGGTCGTCTTCGTCGGGAGCTTCACGACCGTCCTCGCCCTCCGGGTCGTCCAGGGCACCGCCGGTAGCGCCATCATGAGCCTCACGGTCACCTTACTGGGCGACATCTTCACCGGCGAGCAGCGGAGCCGATTCATCGGACTGAACGCCGCGATTCTCGCCATCGGTGCGGCCGGCTACCCACTTCTCGGTGGCGGGCTCGCGCTCATCTCGTGGACCGTCCCGTTCGTCTGCTTCGCGCTCGCAATCCTCGTCGCCGTCGCCGGCTCGGCGATACTGCCCGACCCGGAGGGCGAATCGGAGTCGGCCGGTCTCTCGTACTTTCTCGATGCGGCGCGGGCAGTGCCGACGCGGACGGCACTCGCGCTCTATACGGCGATTTTCGGCATCTTCCTCATCCTGTACGGCGCACAGCTCACGGTCGTCCCGTTCGTGCTCGACGACTCCTACGGGCTGTCCTCGGGCGCTATCGGGCTCCTCCTTGGACTGCCGGCGGTGACGATGGGGGTGACGTCCTCCCAGTCCGCGCGGCTGCTCGGTTATCTCTCGCCGCTACGGCTCATCGCGCTCGGCTTCCTCACCTATGGAATAGGACTCAGCATCGTCGCGCTCGCCGACTCGATTTTCGTCTTCGCGGGCGCGCTCTTCCTGTTCGGCATCGGGCAGGGCTTCGCCGAACCAATCACCGACACGGCGCTGAACGCGCTCTCGCCGGATGCCTTCCGTGGTGGCATCATGAGCATCCGGACGAGTATCCTCCAGTTGGGCACCACCGTCGGCCCGCCGCTGTTCGTGGGCGTCGCCTCGCTCGTCGGCTACACCGAGACGCTGCTCGTCGCGGGCGTGACCGCCGTCGCCATCGGCATCGCCGGCATCGGATTCCTTACATTCTTCGGCAGCGAGCGGGCCGCGACCGTCTCAAGCGGCTGAAAACGATGAACGCCGTCCGACTACTCGTAGACCCACGCCGCCGCGTCGTGGTCCCAGTCGAGGAGTTCCTCGTCGTCGAAAAAGAGGTCGATCTCGCGCTCGTTCGCGCCCTCGTCCTCGTGGTCCGAACCGTGGATGAGGTTGTGACCGAGGTCGTTGCCGAGGTCGCCCCGAATCGTTCCGGGGGCGGCCTCACGTGCATCGGTCGCACCCATCAGCCGGCGGACCTGTCGGGTGGCGTCATTACCCTCCCAGACCATCGCAAAGACTGGTCCAGAGGTGATGAACTCCACGAGCCCATCGAAAAACGGCTTGTCTTCGTGTTCGCCGTAGTGTTCGTGGGCGAGGTCCTCGTCGATGCGCATGAACTTGCCCGCGACGAGCTTCAGGCCCTTGCCTTCGAGTCGGGAGACGATTTCACCGACCAGCCCGCGCTGGATGGCGTCGGGTTTGGCCATCACGAACGTCCGCTCGTCGTGATGGCTCACTGGTCGTCCTCGCCTTCGTCGTCGGTCTCACGGGTCGTCTCCTCGCCGACGTTCGCCTCGGCTTCGCTCTCGTCGACGTTCGGCACGTCCTGGTCCTCTTCGATATCGGGGTCCGACCCGGCGGCGCTCCGCCCTTCGATCTCGTCGAGTTCGTCGGTGTCGGCCGTGGCGTCCTCGTCGACGCGGTCGTCGGTTGCGGCCGCCGGCTCACCCGAGCGCGACCCGGTATCGCCGGCCGCTGCTGCGACCGCCTCGGCCTCGCTTTCGCCCGGAGCGGTATCTACCTCCTCGGCGACGGTTTCGTCCTCTTCACTCGGCGGTTCGGCGGCGACCTGTTCGGCTTCGTCGGGTGTCCCCGCACGGCTGTCGCCGATGCGCCGACCTTCCGCGGTCCATTCGAGGTCCCGGGAGGCCCGCCCGAGGTCGGCGTTGTTCTCACACTTCGACGAGCAGTAGTGGACGACCTCGCCGTCGACGTGGACGAACATCGTCCCCGTGCCGGGTTCGATGTCCGACCCACAGTAATCACACGTCTCCGTATCGACCATCAGCGACCCCCTATCGCGTCGGCCTCGCGGGCGGTCTCCCTGAGCTGGAGTACGTCGCCCACCCGCACGGGTCCGAGGCAGTTGCGCGTGATGATGCGTCCACGGTTCTCGCCCTCCTGAATCCGACAGTTGACCTGCATCGCCTCGCCGTGCATCCCGGTCTTGCCGACGACCTCGATGACTTCGGCGGGCGTGGAGTCAGTTCCTTCGGCGCTCATCGTCCTATCGGAGGTCCTCGACGGTACTGGTGATGTCTTCGACCTGCTCGTCTGCGTCGCCAGCGTCCACGATGGCCGCGGCGGCGCTGCCGACTTCGAGACCCGCAGCGTGACCCACGTCGTCCTGGGTCTCGACGAAGACGAACGGAATCTCCTTCTCGTCGGCGAGTTCTGGCAGGTGCATGACGATCTCTTCCGGACTGACGTCCTCGGCGATGTAGACGAGCGATGCGTTGCCTCGCTCGACGGCCTTGGTCGTCTCGTTGGTGCCTTTCTTTACCGTGCCGGTGTCCCGGGCGACTTCGAGCGCCTCGATGGCGTCGTCTTCTAAGTCCGCCGGAACGTCATAGGTGACATAGACTGACATTGTGTGGTCCCTCCCGTGCGCGAGTTCTGTCTCCCCCGCCGTGAGAGTTCCTGAGGCTGGGAGCTTCACAACCCCGCACAGGCTGTAGCCAGCGGTAGCGTAGCCCGGCATAAAAGCGCTTTCAAAGCGCGCACGCCGTGGGAGGTGAGCGCACGCCAGACTCACTGGCACAAGATTTTTGTCAACATTAGTTCGAATCATAACGTATCAATGGCAACGCGAACCAATGGGACGCCCACGGTCGGAAGCGGTGCCGTCCGGCACAGTCTCTTCACCGTCGTGTGGGCGGTCTGGGCGGTGCTGACCGCCCACGAATACGTCGGAGATGTGTTCGGATTGCCGCTGTACCTGGTCCTGCTGGTCGGTGGCTTCCCGCTCGGCGTCGTGTTCTTCGCGTGGATCCGACGAACCGAGCGCGGACGGATGGCAAAACGGCTCTACGACGACGCACCGTCCGGTCAGCAACTCATGGCCGGTGTCGTATTGATGATTCCGCTAGCTGCTGTCGCATACGTTTTGACCCTCGTGGACATGTCTCTCGTGGTCCTTCTCGTCCTCTGGATGAGCGCAATCGTCGGCTACCAGCAGTCGATGTTCGTCGCCACCCACGCCGAGCCGGAGTGACGCACGGATTGGTTGGCACAGACTTTTATTACTGACCGGTATAGCGTGCATATGGCTACGCAGACGGGCGACTTCCCTGAACATCTCTCCGAACGAGGACCGCTGTGGGCCGTCGGATTCGTCGTACTATGGGCCTTCTGGGCCGTACTGTTCGTTCACGAGTACGTTGGTGATTCGGTCCGGTTTTCGTCTTTTGTGATTGCACTCCTCATCGGAATGCCCGTCGGTATCGGTCTCGCCTACTGGCTCCGGCGGACCGAATCCGGATTGCAAGTCGGTAGAGGCGGTGGTGCAGAAGTCTTCACAAGGAATACGGTAGGACGGATTTGATGTGTCCAGCAAGTCCGTCCTACCGGATAATGCGACGGTCGAACAGGTTTTCAAAGCATTGGAGACCGAGACGG
>NZ_JBNTJU010000050.1:0-9207 GCF_051195015.1 Halococcus sp. AFM35 | reverse complement strand
TGCGACCGACGCGGACGGCGCTGTATCCACGCCCTAAAGGACGTGGCGTTAGCGCCTGTCGAACACGGAACTGTAATGCCCGCCTCAGCAGGATTCAGGGCGTGTTCCAGCGGGCGATTATCGTCGTGATGGGTCTATACCCGCTAGGGCGGGTTCTGACGCTACAGGCGGCCGCTGCCGATGTACGCCAGTCCGAGCGCACCGATGATGACCAGAAAGCTGTAGATGGTATCTGGGAGTGGAACGATCGCTTCGCCGAAATTTCCGACCAGGATGACCGCGACTGCAACAAGAGTCAGCAACGAATGGGCGATCAGTTCCTGACCGAAGACCCGAAATGACCAGTAGACCACCTCCAACGAGGACCTGACACTGTCCACGAGTCGACGGGTTCTATCCGGATTCTCGGCCGGTTCGAATCCGACAAAGTCCTCGCAACTGACCGTGACAATCTCACCGGTAGTGACCCGCTGACCGTCGCTATCACCTACTTTAAGGAGTGTCACAGCTTCGTCGTCGGTGCCGACCACACGGTACGTACCGGCCGGATAGTCAATCTTGGTCGGAGAATAGTGGTCAGAGACGGTCGGTGCAGGCATTGTTTCATTGGTATTTCATTCCTCCAATATAAGTGCGAAGGTCAGGCAGCCCGATACTGCTGTATCAAAATGGCCTCGCCTCAGCCGCTTTCTGCCTCCGTCTCGAGCGAACTCCCCGGTGAGAACTCGGTCAGCTCCTCAATCTCCTGTTCCAACCGCTCGACTTCCTGGCGCAGGATATCTGCCTCGGGATCATCGCTTACCGCTAGCCGATCCTTCAACCCCTGCAAGCGCGTCTCTTTGCGCTCTTCGTCCACCTCGGCTTTGCGCACGTACTCGCTTTCGCTCACGTCGTACACCTCTGACTCGGATACTGGGACGACATCCAACGCTTCCTCGACCTTGCTCCGGTCGACACCGAGCAGTTGCTCGCGATCGATGCCAGTCTCCGCGAACGCGTCGAGCACTTCCTCGTCGTCTTTGAGCGAGCGGTTCCGCCGCGTCGTTCGCTGAACCGAGCCGTACTGACCGTGCAGCGGTCGGTCGTGCCCGACGCGCTCTAAGAGAACGTCGGTCACGTCCTTGCGGAGGTCGTTGGCATTTCGCTGGACATCCGACAGCAGCGTATAGAGATTCACCAACACGGGCGTCTCGACGCTTTCGAGAGCACCTATGTCCTCGCGTTCGAGCGCGTCGATCAGCAATAGCATATCCGCATAGACGTCGATGTCAGGCTCCTCACGCTGGCTATCATGCTCGTCTTCGGCACTCGCAGTCATCGACAAGTGCGGTGCATCGTCCAGCACGGCGCTCTCGTCGGCCTCGTCGAGTTCGGTCAGTGTCTTCTCGCGTTCGTCGAGTACGTAGCGTGGGTGGAGTGCAAGCACCGCCGCGTACGGTTCGGCTTTCGGCGGCAGCCAGGAGAGCTCGAAGCTATCGACGGCCTCGCGCGTGTGTCCGGCAAGCGCTTCGAACTGCTCGCGTTGGAGAGGTTGGGAATCGCCCGAATCGACGTCTTCGATAATGATGCGCTGATCCTGCACGTCGGTGATGCGGAATCGTGTCGAAGCCAGCGGCGTGATGAGCGTCGCCTCGCCGGGCAGGTCCTCACAGCGCTCGATCAGCGTTCCCCACGTCGCGCCGAACGGAATCGCCATACTCCAACTCAGAGAGCCGCTGTCTCAAGAATCGTGGGGACCACCACCGGGTTTCGAGTGAAAATCCCGCTCTGCTACCCGGTCACATACTTCACGTGGAGCCTCGGAAGCGAGAGGGAGCAATCATCTGAGTCGTTCTTTAAGTGCTTCTGGCGACAAGGTGAAGATACGAGAGAGGGTCGTCGGGTTCTGCGGTGGGATAATTCTACACAGACGCATCTTTCAACTCGCAGTGGCTACTACCGTCTGAGCCATGCCCAATGGTGGAACCGCTCCACGACTGACTTCTTCCCCGCCCGATGAGGAAGAAGTCGGTCAGTTGAGTCGCCAGCCCGGTGATAGTACTGTCTCGCGTGCCGATCTCCAGCGCGACGAAACTACTCGCCGCTGGGGGTTAGTCACGCCGAGCGCGACACGCATCGGTCGCGCGGACTCACCCGACGGCGACCTCAGCGACAGCATCCGCCGACTTCACGAAGAGCGCCACCCCGCAATGGAAGGGTACAGCCAACGCGCTCACCGCCTCGAAAAGCTCCGTCTCACTCACGCACTCTGTGGGAGTCTCGGCCTGACACCGTGGCAACGCGACCGCGCTATCGGCACGATGGTCGATCTTGATCTCACTGCCTTCGGCAGCCAGCGCGCCATTCCCAAGGTCGCGCTTGTCGTGATTCGCCACGTCGTCGACCGCGAGCGCGAACACCATCTCGGCCTCCACGATGAGGAGTGGATCGCCGACCAGCCACCCGAACGCCTCGGCGACCTCTACGAGCAGTTCCACTCGATCACCGACGACGAACAGTTCACCGCGCTGTGCGAACAACACGATCTCGACGTGACCAACCTCAACCGTCTCCGGCGAACCCTGACCGAACAACTCGACGAGCAGGACCTCCACGATGCGGTCTATGGACGCAATCCCTACCGCGACCCGAGCCTGCCAGAACTTAGTGTCGGTTCCTCAGCTTGAGTAATGGGTCGAGAGCTACCATCCGTTCTTTAAGTGCTTCTGGCGACAAGGTGTAGATACGAGAGGGGTACACTCGCGCGCGATCGGATCTTTTCACGGATTCTCGTTCCAGTAGCTATCGAGTCCAGGGTGTCATAGAATTCTTCGCATACCTCAGTAGCATCCCGAGAAACGGCATCTGAGAAGTAGCCAATATCGCTGCTTCTGAATTGCGGCGATAGCAGACCTCTCAGCCGATAGCCGAAAATCATGCTAACCGTTCTATGACACCCTGATCGAGTCACGACGAACCGATGCGTTTCATCAGCCGGCGGCATTCCGGACAGGATCGCGACGCTCCGTCGTCGCCGCTGAGTTGGTGACCGCAGTTGACGCACTCGTAGACGAACGGCTCCATGGGCTGAGCGTTGGCAAATATTGCGCCGAGGCACATGAAGTTGTTTGCCATTCACATGCCGAACGTGCCACTGCGCTCAATCAGCGTGCCCCCACGTCGCACCGGACGGAAATCGCCATGCCCGCACTCAGAGGCCTGATCTCTCAAACATTATGGGCACCACACCGGATTTCGAGTGAAGTCGGGGACTTCGGGTCGCCTCTCAGACATGAAAGCAGGGGATCTGGGATCGCTCACTCGTCAAGTGGTGTGATGCGAATCTGCTCTTCGACGTAGTAGATGTAGCCGCGGCTTTCGAGCTGGGCGAACGCGTCTTCAGCGCCCGCTTTGCTGACGCCCTCAACGTCGGTGATCACGTCGATGGCCTCGTCTTTCGGGAGTTTCTCGCCGGTCCCACCCGCGGCGTCGGTCAACAGTGCAAGCGTGTCCTCGGCGAACGGCGGTATCCGCCGCTCTTCATCCATACGTAGTGTTTCAGCCGCCTGTATATCAATCTGTATCAGCCAATCAAGCGTCAGAGCTCGTCGAGATGCTCGATGCCTTCTTTCGAGACGTTCGCTTCAGTGACCATCTCGGGCATCCAGTCGGGCTTGTCTGCGGGTGCGTCGCTGCGCCATGCCCATCCTTCGTAAATGTGGAGTTTCTTCGTTCCTTTCTCGCGGAGACTGAACGTGGTGCGTGGCGCTTGATCTTCGCTCTCTGCCGGCTCAAGCCGCCGAGCGGCTTTCAGTGCTGCTTGGCGTGGCGTGCTCCCGGAGAACACGCTCGTCTCCTCGCCGGTTTCCTCTCGGAGTGCAAAGTTTCGCTTGTCACTTGCCATGAGTTCCTCACGCGAACATAGCGTGGCTATGTGATAAATGTACCCCAGTCAGGCGGTTTCTCTCGACAAATAGCCACTCTCTACGACCGAGTAGGGCTGTTATCGATCTGCAGAAGTATCCGAGTCATCCTGCACTCGCGTGAACGCGAAGTTCTCGCGAGCGTTGGTGACCTCGACAGTCACTTCATCGTCAGGGCGCGCTCCGGGAACGAACAGCACGTATCCGCGCTCGACTTTCGCTATCCCATCGCCTTGCTCGCCCAGCGATTCGATGGTCACCTCGCGGACGTCACCGCTCGATACCGGTGGCGTCGGCGGTGATGACGCCCCTGCTGTCGCCGACGCTTCGGTCAGCTGATTCTCGCTTCTGGGCTGGGGTTCGTCCAAGACCACCACGCGATAGGTCTCGCCGGCCGAAGCCTGCCCCATATCGAGTTCCTCCCGCGGTATCTCGATACTGTCGGTAGTTCCCATCAGCCCTGATTGCTGACTCGATTTCTGGAACGAGATGAGGGAAATCAGAGCCAATGCGTGACCGAGCTGAACAAAGACGGCGGTCTCACTCCAGTGAGACCGCCGTCATCTCGATAAGAGGTGAAGCGGTCGCTCAGTCCCGGTATTGCCGCTGGACGCGGGCCTGTTCAGCCCGCGTCCAGCTGGCTGTAGCTCGCTGGAATGCCAATGCCATTCGTCGGTGTTTCCCACTTCCGACACAGTGTTTCGTCGAGAGCGTGGTCGATCCACTCTCGAAACACCTCAAAACGGAACCAGACAGGAAGTGCTCGCCCGCCGCGACGCGGCGTGGCGAGCACGCCCCATCGAACGATCACCCACAGATTCCGCAACAAGAAACTCACGAGGATGAACAACAACCGAACGGTTGGATCAGTCGTGCTTGTACGCGCACGCGCCTCGCGCATCGTCCGGAAGGCCGTCTCGATAGCTGAACGTTTCTGATAGAGGGCTTCGACCTCTTTGGGCGTGCGATCAGCCAGATCGCACGCCACGTATGCTCGAACGAGCAAACCGTGTTTGCCGCGGTTGCCCCGATGGTAAGAGACACAAACTGCGAGCGGGAAGCGCAGTTCCCGCTCGCTTCCCTCGTACATCACGTACTCCGTCCAGTAGGAGACTGTCGTGTCGAGTTTCTCGGCCATCTGTTCGCCGCCGCGGATGATCGGGAGAGCGACTGGTGCCACTGCATCCAGTCGCTCGATAGACGTTCCATCGTAGAACCCACGGTCGGCGAGGAGTCCAGCGATATCGAACGGGAGGGCCGCGACGTGGTCGAGCAGTCGCTCGACCGCGTCGCTCTTTGGTTCGTCGCCACGGACGGGAGTTACCGCAACGATGAGTGGTTTGGATCGGCAGAGAACGAATCCAACGAGGTAGCGATGGCACTGGGAGGTGCCATCGCGGGGATTCGTGTGACAGAGTTCGCCATCGTCAGCGTGTGGGAAGCCGTGGTAGTGGATATCGACGAAGTCGAGACAGATGATCCTCGGGCCGAGGCCGAGGATCATCGCCGCCTGCTGAGCCAAGAGGTCGTTGACGACAGCTTCGAGCTCATCGGGCGGGACGGTGTGAAGCTGGGCAAGTGTGTAGTCATCGGAGTAGGTTTGACGGGTAGTGTCGGTGACAGCCTTGATGGATTTTTGATCGACAGTAGCTTGCAGGAGCGTCTGACGGATAATCTCGGAGTCGAAGCCGCAGCCTTCGACTCCGGGTATCGGAAGCTCCGTCAGAAGACCAAGCGCTAACTTTTCGAGGTCAGAGGCCGTAAGGACGGTGTCTGGATGGTAGAGAAATCTCACGTGTACCCATCCAGACGCTTTCTGAGAATCTAACTTCGTCAGTTATGGCTTTCAATTGATTCGATGGGAACTACCGACTGTAGGAGCCTTCGTCCTCTTCGACCGAAGCGGTGAACAAACACTCCAGCTGGTCGGGGATCTCGACCATTATACGCTCTCTGTCCCAACGGTGTTCAATACCGTTCTCGATGAGCAACCTCTCAAAGAACGAGCATCGCGAAGAGAAACGCTACTCATGGGCTGTCAGGCCTCGGCTTTAGCAGCCACGTACTGCTCTTCCCATTCCCGGCGGGCCTCGATTTCGCGGTAGCCACGCTGTGTGACCTCGTAGGAGTTCGTTCGACGGTCGATCTGGCCCTTCTCGATCAGTCCCTTCTCGACGAGCGTGTCGAGATTTGGGTAGAGCCGCCCGTGATGAATTTCGGTCTCGTAGTACTCTTCGAGTTCGTCCTTGATCGCTAGCCCCTTTGGCTCGTCTTGTCCGACAGCAGCGTACAGCAGATCGCGCTGGAAGCCAGTCAAATCATACATATCCAAGAGGTGGCTGTTCTATCAGTTAAAATATATCGATATTCAAAAGTTGAGCCAAAATCGAAATTGCGTTAGCTTTCCATATCGTCGGACGGGTTTCCAGCCATCCACCATAGCGTGTCATAGAACTCTTCACACGCCTCAGCAACAGCCCGAAAATCAGTGTTTGAGAAACAGCTAGTGTTGTCGCTATTCAGAGCCAACGGTAGCAGGCCTCTCTACTGGCTCCTAAAAACCATGCCAACCGTTCTATGACACCTGACTACTGCACCGAATGCAGCTGGTCCATCAGCATCGAAGACCACGACCGCGACGAACTCTTTCAGGCCGCCATCGAGCACTTCGATGAAACAGGACACACCATCGAATCGAACGTAGCCAACAGAATACAGCGCGATACTGCGGATTTCGCCTTTAGTTATAAAGAGAGAATTCTACAGTAGGTTTCGCCTCAGACAATCGCTGTCAGTGGGTTTTCGACGCCATGCAAGAGGGAGCAGCACCGCACAGCAACGCCGAATCGACAGCAAGCGCAAAAATCATCGTACATCACTCCACTCAACCGTGCATCAGGACCTTTGCGGCCACATCACCTATGTCAGTCGCCTTCGAAGAAGGCCTGAGCACGGCTGAGGAGACCCCCAGATGACTTACTCTACCCGTGCTCATTCCATCCTCAGCAGAACGGTCCCACTCTCGCAGCATGTGGTGAACCGTCTGGCAAGATAATACCGCACGGTACTCTACGCCAGCTTCACCGATACGCAGGGCTTGAGGCCGTGACGCACAACAATTGACTACTCTACTCAGGGATTCGAGTAGAGCAGTCATTTATCCTTCACCTCTGGCGGCGGTTTCCACGTTTCGAGCAGCGTCACTCCACCCATTCCAGGAACCACCTCACGCAGCTCGCCATCGGGACCATCTCGAATCCCTACCAGCTCCCATATCTCATCGGACTCCGGCGGCTCATACGACATATGCCGTTGCGCACCATCCGAAGGCCGCCAGTACCGGCTGTTTGTCGCCCACAGGAGGGTGAGCATCATCTGACGCGCCTCTTCGGCTTCCAGCGGTTGACCCCCTCCACCGGCCTGAAGGCCGGGGAATCCACGCATGGGATTCGGGCTTCGTCGCGTCGAAGCCTTCGGTTCCAACCCGCACTGGGAGGGGAACCGGCAGCATACCGGAGGAACTCTCGTTTGAATCCCCTCTTAGGGCTGTGGTCCGGCCAATGGGACCCCATCGGCAGCCATGTCATCGTCCATCCCAGTGTTCTCAGGGGATGGTCTCTCACCGCTGCCGTAGCAACCTCCCATTGGCCCGGAGAACGCTTAACTCTTGCGTCAACCCGCGTGACGCCATATCGCTCGACCTCCGCCTCTAGGGCCTAGCCGAAGTTCTTGACGCTCGTTCTCGCTCAGATTGGCAGTGCTCGCCGGGTAAAGTATGCTGGCTGATGCTGAACGTCAGAAGGTTACGCTAGCCACTAAAGGCGGAGGTATGCGCTAGCGCTCTCTATCATATCCACACGCGCCGTCACCGCTGCTTTCGCCTCCGAGTGTGTACGCTGTCAGGTACGCTGCGAGATTCCCAACCTCCTCAGTCTGCTCACCTTCCCCGACATGACGCACCGATACTGACGACCCTGTATTCACGAATTCAATTGAGCCCTCAGAGAATATCAGCGAACAGCGTGGCTGCAAGTATCAACGCATATCCTGGGACGATGTACTGAAGAATTCGGTTCGGCATTACCCGCACCGTATAGGGTGCAAGGATGGCAGCGAGGAATCCACCAGCGAACACCGAAGGCAACAGCGTGAGGTCGAGACCGACGCCGGCGATCGTGATCGTCAGAAAGGTGACGATGCCCGCCAGTGAGACGATCCCTTCGGACATTGAGGTGATCGCCGTGGCGCTCTTCTCATAGATTCCCGAGAGAATCTGGCCGAGCGTGATGACTGGTCCGAACCCACTGCCAGTAATACCCTTGTTGAGGCCAGCGAGCGCCGCAAATCCGATGAGTTGTCGCTGACTGTACGTCCCTGAGAAGTCAGTAACATTCTGAAAGAGCGTCAGGCCGGCGATAAACACGATGATGATGCCGATGTACGCCTGCACGAGCGGGCCCGAAACCTCGATGGCGAGGTAAGCAAGCACGACTGAGACGATTGTCGCTCCGACACCGATGACTACCACGAGACCCAATACTCGTGTCGCCTCGGTGGTCGACTCGTCGCCATATCCGAACTCCACGTTCTCGAACTCATTATGGAACAACCCGCCGACGAGCCCCGTTGCTGCTTCCGAAAACAGGAGCGTAGGAACGACCGCAGCCGCGGGATATCCGAGCACAAACAGCAACGCACCGAGGGTTGCACCGAAGCCCATCCCCGACGCGGAGTCGAACGTCTCGAAGAGAAATGCGGCAATCACAATCGTTGGAAGAAATGTTGCACTGGTGTTGACGGCCGTCCCCGAATATCGTGGAACGACGAAGAAGACGATACTAGCAAGCACGATGGCATAGATAGCCAGTGCAAAACCTACCCGCCCCACCGTACGTCGGCTTATCCGTGCACGGTCGATGAATTCGCGCGCGTCGATCTCGCGAGCAAGAGCGCCGATCGTACTCTCGGACTCCCCCGCAGGTGAATTGCCTCCACCCGATCCGTGATGATCGGTAGATGTCTTGGCTGTATCTGCCATCGGTAGATGTCAGCTTCTGTCGGCAATAAGGGAATGTCTCCCGGTCAATAGTAGGTCAAACAAGGACAACCAAATGCATAAAAATTCGGCTATTATACCATTTGTGGGCGGCCTATGTCCAAATTTGGGAAATTAGGATTGGCTCTATTAGAAGCAACATTTTCCGCATATAATGTAGAGATGATTTCCACTCATAACGTAGCTCCCCCAGCGCGGATACCACGCCGTTCACGGCGTGGAGGAGCGCGCAACACTCCACAACCCACA
>NZ_JBNTJU010000049.1:0-9458 GCF_051195015.1 Halococcus sp. AFM35 | reverse complement strand
CCGTCTCGGTCTCCAATGCTTTGAAAACCTGTTCGACCGTCGCATTATCCGGTAGGACGGACTTGCTGGACACATCAAATCCGTCCTACCGTATTCCTTGTGAAGACTTCTGCACCACCGCCTGTTCGCCGTTATAGTGGCCGCTGCCAGCTTTTGGATTGTAGCATAGCCTTGCGACCTCACTTTTCCACGTAAGCAGACGCTCTGAACGTGGTGCAGAATCAGTTTGCAGTGGATTGGTTACCTTGGGTAGTCATCGAGTTCGACATTTTTCTCAGTTGCCGACTGGGGTGGCTCATCCGGTGTTTCGTCCATTACCTGCGCCATTTCACGTTCGAACTCGGCTTCACTGATTTCACCCTGAACGTACTGCTCTCTGAGTTGTTGTTGGCGGTCTTCCATCGTTGGTTGGAACCTTTGAGCGGCACCGAAGCGACGGAGAGTCGGGTATCGACGTTCAACTCGCTCGACGATAGAAACCAACCGGTCGTTGCGGGGGAGCGATGCGCTTCGGAGGACAGACACTACCGTCGCAGTAAGAAACAGCAGTGCAACGATTCCAAGGGCAAGCACGGCTACAACCCATTCAGCAGCTGCTCCAAGCAATTCGAGGAGAATGAACTCTTCGTTGGCAGGAACCCCGGTAGAGAACGCTGACAGGCCTTCTAGTATGCCCAATAGACTGGCACCGACTAGTAGTACTGTGGTGATGACGAATCCGCCGAAGTACAGCCAGCGGCGGGAAGCCATATCCGGCGGATTAGTGGTGGGCAGACGTAAGTATATGGGTGTAGCGAGATGGCTATACGACTTTGTGGGAAGAGCGCACCTCACAACCGAATCGTGCCAAACTGAGCTCAGCTACAGCAGGGTCATGTTCACATATGTACTTGCGATTAGAGAGCTAAGGACGGATAAACTGCACAATACTTGAGATCTCGGTATCAACACCGTTGTTATAATCTTTATGTATGATGCAAGTATTATAAATACAGGATTTGACATCCAGCAAGAATTATGACGCTCGGTATTGCCCTTTGTAGTGTGCTTCCGCAATTCGAATCGATTTCTTCTGATTTTGATATATTGCTAAAATACTGCTTTCCCTCCTGTTTCGTTGAATAGGACTCCACACTCACTACAGCGTCTTTGGTAACTGGTCGTCCAACTTGGTCGCACGTTCTCGGTGGTCTTACAGATTGGACAGGCTGACATGGTTCCTTCTGAGTTCTGTTTGTAGGTTAGCTCCTGCTCTGGTTGAATATGATGTTTGTAATATATTTATTTATATATAGATGAGGCTGTGTTCCTGATATCAGCGGTCATGGCGAACATAGGATTCATTCGACGATCAAGACTGAGTTTTCAGCCGCTCTCAAGCTGATTTCCTGATTTGGTTGGATGGGTGATTTTGGCGCCGTAGTCATCTGAGCAAAGGCGACACCAATGCGCAGCGGCCGCATCGATCGACTACAGTTCTAGAAGTGCTGGCTCACCAGCGAGAAGGCACCACACCTCTATCGCCAGCCATGCCACACGCATATCGAAGAGCGAACGTGATCTCAGCTTGCTTGATACGACTCCTGATCGAGAATAACTCCTTCGTCGTTAGCGATGACCACTAAGTCTGGACTACCGTTGTTCAGGGTTGAAGGGAGTCCGGTATAGATAGTTGAATCGGCATTTTCGCCGCTTCCGTTCCGAATAGTGACCGTCTTACCCGCTTCGAGCGTGAATTCGCCGAACGTGTAGCTCTGTCCGCTTCCTCCCTCGAAGCTGAGGATGAACCCTGACATGTCGATTGCGCTCTCGCCGATGTTTCGTAGTGTAGCGAACTCCCCGTTGGGATTCTCGCCATCATTGCCTGGCGCATTCGCTTGAATTTCGCTGATTTCGATGGGTTCCTCCTCGGGGTGTTCGGAGACCAGTGTTGCGCCGGGATTGCCGGATTTGGTCGCAAACGATGCGATGGTCGTTGCTGATGCGTTCGGCTGTGTGACTGCCGAGACCACGCGATAATCAGTCTGCCACCGTTCTGGGGTGAGCGTACAGCGTACGTACCCCCGATTGTCGTTGTAAAACCGCCGCCATGGTTCGTTTTCGGTGCCACCGTAGTCGGTTATTCCGGAGCCATCACCGGAGGAAGTGATTGAGGTGCCGACGTACTCGGTACCGACTGTTGCCGAATCGGGATTCGAGAAGTCGGCTTTGATGTTGTAGACATAGTTGCGGTGGACATCGCCGGTGATCACGACGGGATTCAGCTTCGACTGCTGGGCCATGAAATCGCGGACTGTATCACGATCGGCTCGGTAGCTATCCCACTTGTCGCCCGCACCGAAGTTTTCTACATCCGGGTTGAGGTCTTCATCCGTCGCCGAGAACGGGACCTGTTGAGCGAGTACGTTCCATTGTGACGAAGAATTGGCGAGACCGTCGATCAACCAATCCTCCTGTTCGTCACCGAGTAGTGTCCGGTCGGAACCTTTGGCTTTCTCAGCAGAATATACTTGGTCGGAGCGGTACTGGCGAGTATCGAGGACGTTGAACTCCGCGAGATCGCCAAATGTGAACCGTCGGTACAGTGGCAGGTCCGGTCCCGAAGGCATCCGCGAGGGACGCAGCGGCATATGCTCGAAGTACGCTTTGTAGGCGTTCGCCCGCCGCTCTAAGAAGTTCTCAGGTGGGACGTTGTTCTCTGAAACCTCGTCGGCGTAGTTGTTCTCGACCTCGTGATCGTCCCACGTAACGATCCACGGGAATGCAGCGTGGGCAGCTTGAAGGTTGGAATCAGTTTTGTAGAGGGCGTGGCGAAGCCGATACTGTTCGAGTGTGTTCATCTCGGTATTGAACCGGCGGGGGATCTCGGTGTTCCGCTCGCCAGCACTGGGTGGAATGGGATATTCGTAGAGATAGTCACCAAGGTGAATCACTAAGTCCAGATCGTCCTCGACCATATGGTCGTAAGCGGTGTAATAGCCGGTGGGCCACGATTGACACGACGCGAACGCGAAACTGAAGCTGTCGGGGCTGGTTCCGGGTGCGGGTGCCGTTTTTGTCTGTCCAACAGAACTGTATTCGTTTCCAGCTTGGAACTGATAGTAGTACTCGGTGTTTGCGTCGAGTCCTTCGACATCGACGTGGACCGAGTGTGCCCAGTCAGGGCTGGCGAACGTTACGTCCCGCTTGACGACGTTGCTCATCTCCTCATCAGTGGCAACCTCATACAGGACCGGAACGGGCTGGTCGGGCATTCCACCACTGGGTTCGAGCGGTTGGGGTGCGAGCCTGGTCCAAAGGACGACTGAATCCGGGAGCGGGTCGCCCGAAGCAACTCCCAGCGTGAACGGGTCGCCTTGGAAGCGACCTTTGGCTTGACTGGCTGCTTCCGCGCGGTCACTGAGTGCGATACCGGCGCTACCGAGCGTGGCTACCCCACCGAGCGTACGGAGGAAGCCGCGTCGTTTCGTAGTGGATCGGTCTGTTTTTGACATCGGGTGCTACACTTCCCAGTGCGATGGAGCGGAGAATAATTTTATTCTGGGTAGATTGTATGAGAGTAATGTCCGCTATAGAGAGATATAGAAGCAGGTTATTGGAAAAGAAGTTAATTTACAAGAATTGGCTCTAATGAATCACCATACTGCAGTTGATTTGACGTTCACCGACTATCTTCCTATTGTGAACATTACACATCAAGACGAGCCCGCGGAACTGTGAGCTGAATGCGCTCGTCTGAGCGTACTCGCATTCAATTCACGAACAACATCAAGAGAGCATCATTCGAATTGAGGACACCCTTTGACTGTCAACGAGCGGGGGTGCAGTTTCTCTGTTATGACTTTCCAGGGCTTGGCGAGTACATCCAAAGCATATCCGGCTCGTGAATTCCACTGTCCTCGCCGATGATGACGCGGCCATCGGGCATCACGACGAGGTTGTCCGGGTTGGCGATCGTGTTTTCGGAGTCAACGGACGATGATGACGCCGCGAGTCGCTTCATTCCCTTCCCGGCCAGCCCTTTCATCGTGTTCGCCGCCTTCTGCACCCCTTTCGCGTTGCTCTCTGACTTATTGGAAGAACTGGATTCGGAGCCGTGCTCTTCGTTCGGATTGAACGCACAGTCCTGACAGACTGTGCTCTTCGAGTTCGGGTCCGCATCGTACGGACAGCCGCCACAGATATTCGCGTGCTCACCGCCCACCACGACTGGCTCCATTTGGTGGACATCATAATTACCGTCGAGTCGCATCCGATAGACTGCTCCGTAGTCTTCGCCTTCGAGCCTGATGTCACCCTCCTCGTCAGACATCGTCTGGTTGATCTCCGACATCGCCATGTAAAGGAAATCACCCGGGCCAGCGCCCTTTTTGATGTTGACACCCTCCATCTTGCGGAACTCGTCGGTCGCACCGACTGCTGCCGCAGCCTTCCGCGATTCGAGGAACGCCGCACGGTCGTCTGACGCGTTGCCGTTCGCCCACGCTTGAACCTCCTCGTCAGTGACGTAGTCCGCGTTCGGCGAGGGTTCTTGACCGTCGTACTCTTCGATCCACGAGAGGACTTGTTCGTTAGTGGCGTGTGCGAGTTCGATCCAGTCGAGTTTGAACCCGACCTCTGCGGGGTCATCCCCACGTGATTGCTTTGCCCGTGCGGCATACAGCGTGCCGGCAGTGAGGTCGCCCGGCTCGTCGGCGACAAGCTTGAAGAACACCGTGCCAGTGCCGTCATCGCTGAGATAGACAGTCTGCTCGTCGGGCATCACCACGGAGTTCTCGTGGGAGAACCGCCCCATCACATACCGTTTTTCCGGCACTGGGTCGTCCGACTGTGGTTTCTCGATTTCGACGATATAACCGTAGCGATAGGCGTTTGCGGGTTTGCCTAGGTATGTCGACATCCGTCCAGCGCCGCTTCCACCCGAGGTAAACCAGTCCTCCGCGTTAGGTTCGTATTCTTCGGAGGTGAGTGGTGTGCCCCATGGTGAAACCGTCCCGAAACAGTTGGTCCACGTTCCCTCGACCGGGCGGAAATTCAGATTGCGTTTTTCGAGTACCGTCCACTCGCCGGTGTCGCTTGATTGACGGATGTGGAGGCGGCTGACCATTCCGGGTGTCGTCTCCCAGTTGGTGAATACATAGCCCTCGTCACTCGATCCGTCTGAAGGGACGAATCCGTTGAAATCCGGATTTCCCCCGTTTGACATCGGCTCGCCGGTAGCCGAATAGGGAACCCCAAGCAGTTCCTCGTTTGCTGTTTGGTTGCCACCTTCTGCAAACACCTGATAACTGCCCGCGGCGGTTCTCACTTCGGTTGCAGGACCTTCCGGTGGCTGAACGCTTTCGAAATCCTCGGGAAGATCGGTTACGTCTACTCCAGTTACTGCTCCAACCGCACCCGGGAGGTATTGCTCTTCGGCCGGTGGCGAGGGATGCTGCACGTTGAAGAACAGCTGGCCGTCATCAGTCACGAAGAGTCCAGTGAACTCCGCACTGGCAACAGTGGTGGCAAATCGGTTGAGTGTCGGCTCATTCGGCCCGTGGTCATGACCATTGCCCGGTTTGCCTGCAACGACACCGCTTCCAGCGTTCGCTCCAACGGCAAGCAGCGCGAGCGTTTCGAGCGTTTGGCGCCTACTGAAACTATCTAGCATCAAGCGCAAAGACAAGGGTGAACTTGTTGTACTCTCCGTACATAGACTGTGTTTGAGTATATACTGGAAGGGTTCGTTCTGAAATGAAAATGGTTTGTGAGCTGTCCAATTGATGGCTATACCCTCTATAGAAATTCCATACGAACGTCTCATGCCGCTTCTACCGAGTAATACAGATGGAGTGTGAGAGATTTGATGGCTACAATTGCTGATCGGCAGTTGTTCGGGATGAATAGTGAGTGGACCTCCACTCGTGGGAGACAGATTCCAGTGTCGAACGTCCGACGACGTGCTGCACTCCGATGCCTCGAACGATTTATTTATCCTGTCGAGCTACGGACGCTTGCAACTCACACTGTGGCCGCACGAAACGACCTCTCGATTGATGCTGTTGAAGCCGACGCTACCGAACGGATGGCGATTCGACTTCATCATCTCGACATTCCCGTTCTCTCTACCGCTGGTCTGCTCGCGTACGATGCCGAGAGCCGGCTGGTGGTCTATACTGCTACTGATGTCACGGATCAATATGCGAGTCGGAGCGGAAGCGAACCACGACAGCTCAGTACGCTCTGAATGCTGTAGTCGCGCAGTTACGACTGCTTCTTATCTTCTCGAATGGATGCCTGAATCATTGCTTCGGCGATGTTTCCTCCGTACTCCGCCGTCCGGCGCACGCTATCGAGCACAAGCGCGAGGAGGTACGTATCGGATGATGAACCGTTGTAGAGCCGGCGATCGAGAGACTCGACCGCTTCAAGTAGCTCATCACGTGTGTGGAACGCTGTATAGGCTTGATCGACCGATCCACTACCGAGGAGAACGCTTGCCGCATCAACCACGATTTCTCGGGACTGGTCGGCAAGCGAGACGAGTTCGTCGACCCCATCGACCGCAGAGGGGTCCTCGACCCGCAATGCGGTTGTGGCTATTTTCTCGGCATGGTCGGCGACCCGTTCCAGTTGGCGGGCGGTCGTATAATAGCTGAATATCGTGGGTCGGTCAAGATTCAACTGCTCGATTTCCTGCAAACTAGTGAGAGATTTCTGGAAACAACGGTGCACTAGTCCGAACAGACGGTCTGCTTCCTTGTCGCGCTCGATAACGCGCTCGGCTCGGTCAGCGTCAGCGTTCGCCAGTGCTAAGACGGCGTTGCGATGCATCCATATTGTCACGTATTCAAGCTGCAATACTGACTGCCGAATCGATTCGTCGCTGGTATCGACTAGATTTCGGAAGACGATGCTCGTTTCTGTCTCTTCGAGCGCCTCCGGACCGATCAGCTTCGTTGCGGCACGAGTCGCAGCTCGACGTTGGGCGGTCGAAAACGTGCTCTTGGTTGTGAGCGTAAACTCGTCCAATCCCACACCATAGAGCGCTTGCACTGTCCGTCGGAGGTCATCCTCGGTATACCCATCGGCTGTGACGCGTGCGGTCGTCGTTCCGGTCTCCTGTGGGCTGGTTGCACGGACGGTCAGGGACCCATCACCATTTGCGTGGAGATGCAGCTCCCGCCCTGCCTCGACACCGTGTTCGCTAGCCCATTGCTTTGGTAGTGAGATGGTGTATGTTGACCCGCCGGTTAGCTGCACTTTTCGCGTTTCCCCGGATGTGTTCGAATTGCTCGAAGCGTTCATTGGACTCCTCCGTCGCGGATACTGCTCAGGTGACGATGCCGCAGCTGCGACAAACTGGACGTCTCGAAGGAGCCGTGCGATGATGTCTTGGCTATCATTATCCGAACTTACCAGTGATGTAGTCCTCGACGCGCTGGCTTTCGGGATTCTCGAAGATCTCGTTGGTATCGTCGTACTCAACGAGTTCACCGCCGGTCAGGAAGACCGCCGTCTGATCCGAAATCCGAGCGGCCTGCTGCATGTTGTGCGTGACGATGACAACCGTATATTCTTCGGCGAGATCTGCGATGAGATCCTCAATTTTTGCAGTGGCGATAGGGTCGAGCGCGCTCGCGGGTTCATCCATCAAAATGACCTCGGGATCGACGGCAAGACAGCGCGCGATACAGAGGCGCTGTTGTTGGCCGCCCGAGAGACCGAGCGCGTTGTCATCGAGGCGGTCGTTGACCTCCTCCCAGAGGGCGGCCTGTCGGAGCGACTGCTCAACAAGTGCGTCCTCGCCCTCCCCGTCCTCGTGGCCGAACAGCCGCGCGAGCAGCCCAGTCTCGATGTCGCCGTGTTTGCGCGGGCCGTAGGAGACGTTCTCCCGGATGGACTTCGGGAACGGGTTGGGCTGCTGGAACACCATCCCGACGCGCTTTCTGAGTTCGACGAGGTCGGTGCCGTCGCCGTAGATTTCCTGCCCGCCGAGCGCGACGTTGCCCTCGACACGCGCGCTCTTGATGCGGTCGTTCATCCTGTTTAGACACCGGAGAAAGGTTGATTTTCCACATCCGGAAGGACCGATGAGCGCGGTGACGCTCTCGGCGGGGATGTCGAGGTTGATCCCCGAGAGCGCCTGTTCGTCGCCGTAGAAGACATCGAGGTTTTCAGTTTCGATTGCTGTCTGACCAGTGAAACGGTAGTCGGTCCATTCGTCTCGACTCTGCTCGTCGCTTTCACCGGCAGATGTCCGTACACTCGTCGTTTGATTCTCGACTGCTGACTCTGTGGTGGTCTGGGTAGTGGCCATCCGATGATCTGGGTTGCTGTTTTGCTCACTCATGGTGGAGCTTCCCTCTGAAGTACTTGCGCAGCGCGATGCCGACCGCATAGAACGATAAGACGACCAACAGCAGAACAAGCGCTGTCCCCCAGCCGAACGCTTGTGCGTCCTGTGCACCGACACCCGCGGAGATGGTTGCGTACAGCTGATAGGGGAGCGCGCTGGCGGCGGTCAGCAGCGCGTCATTGGTTACAAAAGGTGGCGTCGCGCTGAACTCGAACGACGAGAACACACCGGGTGTACTGCTCGGAAACGGCGACCCGGCCATCACGAGCAACAGTGGTGCAGTCTCACCCGCAATGCGACCTACTCCGAGAATGATACCCGTGATGACCCCGGGCAACGCCGCCGGCATGACGACGCTCCTGATGGTCTCCCACTGGCTCACCCCGAGCGCCGCGCTCGCATCACGATATTCATCGGGAACGCTCTGGAGTGCTTCACGGCTCGTGATGAGTACCAGTGGTAATAGCATGAATCCGAGTACGAGGATACCCGACAGCAGCGAATTTGTGTTGCCGAAACGCGGCACCAGAAAGGCAGCGCCGAACAGCCCGAAGACAATACTCGGCGTGCTCCAGAGGCCGTTCGTCGTGATTTCCACGATACGAGTGAACCGGCCCTGTTCGGCGTATTCGGTGAGGAATACTGCCGCTCCAACGCCAAGCGGCACCGCGAATAGGACTGTGCCGATGACGATCCAGACCGTGCCCATGATCGCCGGTAGCACGCCCGGAATATCCACGTAGATACCCTGCGAGACGTTCATCACGAACGGCCAGTCGATGGGCAGCGCCACCCCGAAGATTTCCGGCCCGACTCCCAATCCCGCCTTAATTCCTTGCAAAGCCTTCGAAGCGCCTTTGATAGCGACGAACGCCACCAGCGCAGCCATGACCGCGACCATCGCCAGCGCGTTCAGCCCCATCAAGAGGTACGCACCGCTCTGTCGTCCGCGACTACCGAACCCAACGCTCGCCTTCGCGCCCGCCCACGTGACCAGCAAGCTCGACAGCGCGACCATCGAACCCATGACCAGCGGGGCATGAAACGTCGCTTCGAGATTCCCAGGGTCCCACGCCCACTCTGGAGTGATGATCCCCGCGAGCAACACGACACCAAC
>NZ_JBNTJU010000048.1:0-11426 GCF_051195015.1 Halococcus sp. AFM35 | reverse complement strand
TCCTCCTCACTCCGTTCATGAACCGACTTCGTTTCCAGCCGTGATCATGCGGTTTGCCGTTTAGCTAAAGACGGATGGATTCTGATTCTTCTGTGGTGAGAGAGATGAACTCCAAATTTTCGGTTGCCAGTAGTTCCTCGGCCCGGTCAGTCACTGACGGAGCAACCAAGATTCCACGAACAGACCTGCCCGGATGATTGCGTTCGAGCGCGGCGACATAGCGATTCAGTTGGCCGACTGCATCAGGACCGACCCGCCGGCGTTTGAGTTCAACGATGGTTGGCGTGCCGTTGGCGTCTTCGCCATAGATGTCGACTGCGCCGGCGGAGGTTTCGCGTTCGGTCATCATCGCTTGGAACCCCTCTTCGAGTACGTCCGGATTTTCGAGAATCCGCTGGCGGAGGTCTTCCTCGCTGCCTTCGAGTGCGAGGCGCGATGTGTCATCTAATTCGAGGAGTGAGGCCTGTATGAGCGTCTCGAAGGTGATTTCGATCTCTTCGTGCGGAGAGGTACGGACACTCTCGACGATGAGGCGGTTGTCGTCGATACGCGTGCTGTGCGTCGACCCGGGCGGCTGCCAGTTGACGGGCTTGCGCTGCTCGTCCCGGTGGACCAACAGCGTGCCGTCGGGCTTGAGAATCACCAACCGCTCACCCGCGGGGAGATGACTTGACGCGCGTCCATCGTATTCAACTTCGCACTCGCCGACAAGCGTGATCATTCCGCCGCACTCGAAACCCGTTTCGAGTAAATCGAGCGCATTTTCAACTGCCGGATGAGTCAGCGATGAGACGGGCATAGTCGAGAGTTGGTGTCGGTATGGGTATCGGTTGTGCCGCTCTTTAGATTTGCTTGTACCAGTCGGCGGTTTCGCGGTAGGATCGCTCTGCATCGTCGTGCTGGGCACGCTCGACGGTTGCACGCACTTCATTGAGTACTGTGTAAGCGCTAGAGAGGTCGTCGGCGAGTGTGTTAGCCGGATAGTTGGATAGTTCTCTTCTGTCAGTTGTGGTCATTCTGGCCATCTGTGTATGGGTTGGTTCCTCGAAAGCTCATCGGGGGCTGTATTTCCTGAGACGATGCCCGCCATTTTTCGAACAGTTCCACTGCCCACTTGCGAAACTCAGAGTCGGCGGTCCTGAGAAAAGCACCTTCTGGGTATTTCTCATGGGCAAAATATCCAACGACCACCCAATCATCGAAAATACAAATAGAAAATGGAACATTTTCGGCTGATTCGTACATGGCGACCGGATTGTGCAACGCGATGGAGTTGAGCCAGTGGCGGACAGTCCGCGATGTAGGAATTGCTGGATGAGTATTCACCAGTTCTTCTGTCATTGCTTCCATCACACGTGATCCAAAGAGTAGTTCCGACTCACTGCTACTTTCAACCAATGTCCGAATTTCGTCTTCGTATATACTGGGAACCGAACCCCATGCCGCATAGAACCGGCGCGGTTGAACAGCAGCTAACCAGTCTTGCATTTCCGCACTCGTAACCCTCACCGCCGCCTCATCAACAGCAACCTCGGTGGCCGTTAAGTCATCAATTGCTGGCGGTGGTTCTCCCTCAGCTATATCACCGAGAATTGTCGACAGCGCCTCGACTTCGGCTTGCTTTTCTGGATCAGTTCCGATCATCTCCACGCCGCCGCACAACTTTCGCAGTGTGAAGAACACATCGTCTGCTACGGTGGATTGGGGGCTAAGCACCGCTGCGGCTTCGTCGGAAGCCGACGAGTCCTCACGGAGCAGTCGGTAGAGGGTGGTTTGATCAGTCGTGTTTATGAATTCACAGATCTCGTCAAACTCAACAAGCTCCTCGTCGCTGTCCTGACTTACTGTATCCTGAATCTCAATTATCACCGCGAGAGCGAGCATGTGGAGTTCTGACTCATCCATCTGAGATTCCCCTCCGAAAGTGATGAGCGTCGGAACCGTATGTAGGCACGGATAGTCGCTGCTGAGTTGACCGCTCGATAGTGCGCATCCGAGCGATTTCCGTTGTAGTGCAGCTGAACGGACTTTGCGGGGGTTAGTGGCCGGCGTCAGGCTTCGACGGATTCGCTTGCGTCTGTATCTTCGTCAGCTATCAATGGGAGTTCGACGGCAATCTTGTCGTACCAAACGCTGGGTCGCTTCGAGTGTCCATCGTCCTTGAACTCGACGAGGCCGAGGTCTTCCAATTCCTCCAGGTTGCGATGGACTTGCCGGACGTCGCGTCCAACGAGCCGAGCAGTTTCGCGTATACTATCGGGATGCTCACGAGCCAGTGTCTGGAGCAGTTCGAGGTTTTTTGGGCGTGTCACCCGGTGGAGGTTGTCCTCGTCGCGGTAGACGCGCTCGAAGTAGGGGTCGGGCGTCTCACCGCGGTCGAGGGCCTTCAGTGTCTCCTCGACGCGCTCTGAGTTCCCGCGTCCGAAGTGGATATGCATCGTGCGCGGTGCGTTCTCGCTGTCGTCAGGGCCAGTGTTCGCCATGATCTTGTACCTCTTTACAGGACCGGCTCCATGAATTCGTGCGCGGCGTCAGCCACGCGCTGAAGGATGGTGTTGGACACCTGCGCTACTCGCTGGTGAATCTCGCCGTGCTCGAACTCGTGTAATGACCACGGCTTGATGTAGGAGGGGTGGGTGTGCAGCTCGCCCTGAACCACGTCCTCGGCATCGAGGCGTACTGCCTCATCGAACTGGGTGGTCGTCATGACGGCGAGCGTGTAGTCCTGTCCGTAGTAGGGGCGGTCGTCGTTCGATACGACGAGAAAGGGCCGGCTGCCGGGTTTGTACGGGTCGTCAACCAGAACGACTGAACCATGCTTGTACGCCATTCACGCGCCTTCTTCGAGGTCCGGCAGGTCCTCAGACCACCCCGGATTTTGCGCGTAGTAATCGTCGTCGTGCCGCCGGCTGATGGCTTCCATCTTCCCGTGATCGGACACCCACCAGATGACAGCACTCGCTCCGATTTTCCGCCGTCGGATGGTCCCGTCTTCATGGAGTTGGGTGAGGTTGCGCCGCGCGGTCTCGCGCGAGCACCCTACCGCTTCGGACACGTCGCCAACGGTCACGACGGGCCCGTCCGTGTCTCGCATTGCTGTTAGTACCTCGGTGGTCGTTGTTGTCTCGACATACTCGCCCGTTTCTGCTCGGTCTTTGCCAGCCATACAACCGGGTACGGATTCGCAGGGCATTAGCCTTGTGCCACGGAGCGCATGAAAAACTCAACATCATGGGGGCCGAAGCATATGGTAGAGACATTACCACTCCTTGGGACGTGCGGTGCAGGGGAAACGCTAGCGGGCTATGGACCCGAGAGCAGTGCTGTCTTCACACCAGCGACGGAGATACGACAGCAATCGTCTTCAGGTGGGGGAGAGGGGAGGTTTACTATAGAAATTGAAATATTGACTGCCATGCTTTCGTACATGGCGCGGCGCTCAGCGCTGACAGGTACCAAGCCCGGCTTGCCGAGTCAGATTCAACTCAGAGATCGCGAGGCTGGACAGTCTTCCGGTCGTTGGCCTCTGCTCGCCGTGCCGCATCCGCAAGTAAATCCGCGACTTCGCCATCGAGCGCGTCATAGAAATCCGACGAGACGTTCTGGTCTGCGAGCTGTTCTTTGACCGCCGAGTTGACGATGAGATCCGTCATGCAGCCTGTACTCCCAGCCATTCGCACTTATAACCCATCGAAGCGTGGCGAAAGTAAACCCACTACCTCAGCTTGGTAATCAGAGGCAGTACGTGAGGTCGTTAGTGACCTGCCTCAAGCTCCTCGCCGGTTTTCATGACTTGGAGTTTGTCGTTGATGTTCTCGATGCTATCGTCGAGTTCAGCGACGAATTCGCGTGCTTGGTCGGTTGTGGTCGCACCTTGATTCGTGGGTTCGATCAGCTGTTCCTCTTCGAGGACGCGCAGTGAGTAGCGGACTTTATGGTGTTCGTACCCCGTTTCGTTCGACATTCTCACGATGCCGATGGGTTCGTTTTCGAGCACCATCCCCAACACGTCGAAATGGCGCAGTAGCATATCGACCTCTTTCTCAAGTCGATCCATCATGGTGGCTGATATTTCGTGCCGATGCGAGTTAACTGTTGTTGCCGTAGTGACTGTCCAATTGTAGACCCTTTGTGACCGAGTCCGCTGTACATCGCTAGCACTCTTTGGGTTGGATGGAATCAGTTATCTTCTGGTATGATAGTGCTCGATGAGTCACTCCGAATCGGGCGTGGAGCCGAACCGTGTGGTGAACGTCTAAGTGTTGGTCTCGGGAGCGCGGTTACTGGCGGTTCGTGATGTCTGTGCTTCCGCACTCGGGACATTGGGTGAGGATGCCGAGCGGTGGTGCTTCGACGGTGTTCCATTGGTTGTCGCTGGATCTGGCTTCGAACCCGCAGTTCAGACACAGCGACGGCCGGGCGGTCGATTCACTCATTGGCATCGGGTTCCGGGCTTTGGGAGCGTTCCGAGTGTCCTGAGTTCCGACTCCGGGTCGTCATCGACGTGGTCGCTCTCGTGAGCCATAGTAACATCTACCAGAGCCAAGGCCCCTAACTGTTTCTCTGGGATGTGATCCGGTTAAGCGCAAGATTCGGCTACCCGATAGCGGAACACTGGGCATGATTGGACTGCGAGCCTGTGCTCGTTGGTTCGGCATGTTCGAGTCGGATATGGCGTTTCATGGGGCGGTAGTCGTTCGGCCCGATCTCGAACACTCGCTCGCAGAACGGGCACTGCTGATACACGGCTCCCATGTGAAAGCATAGCAGTGTGTTCTTGTGTCTCTTTCCCTTGCTACCGCAATTGGTCTGTGAACTACTTTCAGTACCTCACAAAGCACGCCAGTTGACTACTTCCGAGGCGTGAATTCGGTGGGAAAATCGGCATCGAGCAACTGCTGAGGAGGGTTATTCGGCACCAAGGACATCGAACCTGTCGCAGTCGGCGGCGGAACGCCGCCGACGCGACAGTGTTGCCACTCGCCGAGCGGGCGGTCCCGGTCGGTGGATTACCGTTCGAAGCGGTCGTCCGGAGGCTTGTTCGCGGGGACGGCGCGACGCACCGCGAGCGCCGTCTCCGCTGCCCGCCGTACCATCCCGAGGAACTCGTCGAATCGCCACGACCAGAGGCGTCGCGCGCCACGGCGCGGCGACGCCACATACTCCCAATGGAGATACCGCCACGCGTTCTGGAGAAGGAAGCTGATCAGCACGTACAGAAACCGCACCGCCGGATTCTGTGTCGTCGTATTCGCTACGCTTCGTTCTGACAGACGGTAGGATGATTCGACCCCGAACCGTCGGCTGTAGTACTTCCGAGCCTGACGTGGCGTCTCGATGAACGGCGCGTCGACGGCGTAGCCGTGACGCGCCACGCCCTCTTCGTCATACTTCCCTTTCTGGTACGTACAGTCGATGTAGACCGGGAAATCGACGGTCCACGTGTGACCGTCGATTTCCCCTTGGAGGTCGTGATCGATCACGCGGCTCCAGCCTTCACTCAGTTCGTTCTGGATCGTTTCGCCCCACTTCACGATAGGCATGACGAACGCGTAGTTGTGGGCGGCCAGCAGCGTCAAACAGTACGTATCGTAGAACTCACGGTCGAGGTAGACGGCCTTGACCCGGAGGTCAAGGCCTTCAAGCACGCCGAGCAGTTCCGCGAGGATCGAGCTGGCGGTGTCGCCGTCGGTCAGACGGCGCACCGCCAGCGTGTAGCGTTTGTTGCGCACCCGCGCGTAGAGCGTGGCGTAGCCGTGGAACGTGGTCGTTCCGGCTTTAGCGAGTGATTCGTAGAGTTCTTCCTCGGAGTCGTACTCTTCGCCGTAGTACGGACGGAGGTGGAGGTCGGCGGCGACCTCCACCGGCCGATCCGGAAGCAGTTCGAGGATATCTTGCTGGATGAGTGTCTTGCCGACTCGTTCGAGCTCTCCGAGCTCGAATTTCGTCCGGAGGTGGTGGAGAATCGTATTGCCGTGCGGTGATTCTTCTGAAATCTCGCAGAGGTGACTGACCGAGTCCTCGTCGGCTGTTGCGCCGACGAGGACGTCCCAGATGTCTTCGGAGTCGATATCGGCGTTTTCGCCGAGTCCGATATCGATCTCCTCGTCGAGGGTGTTGACGAGGAAGTTAAGCACCTGCTCTTCGGTGAGTTCGTTGGCTGCTTGGTCTGGTCGCATCAGCCGACCAAGCAGCCCGTTCACCTAACCCGCTTTGTGAGGTACTGACTTTCCCTTGCCACCGACACACCAATTATCGTGGAAACGGTACTTCAGGACGGAGGGGAAAGATGGCGCAAACTGTACTGGTGCGCGGTCAGGTAGCGTACGTCAATCCAGAGAGCGGCTGTGGATTCATCACGACCAAAGAAACCGAACAGGACGTGTTGTTCCTGCGTGATTCTGTCGAAGGGTCCGTTCCCGATGTCGGCGAAGACGTTCGATTCGAGCTGATAGAAACACAGGACGGACCGCGTGCGCGAGATATCCGTGTTTAGCTGAGCAGTCATTTTTGCGGATTCGGCCTTCCGAACATCTACCTCGAAGGCACTGTGAGCGGGTGCTATCTCAGAGGCGAGATCGCAAAGCGATCAGTCAGCAGCCAACTCCTCTTCGATACCGATTTCGGCCACCGACTCGTGGAGCTACTGGTTGATATCAAATCTATTCCAGATGATAGCTCTCTTTTTATATCGGTCTTAGATATTGTTAATCATCCGGGTAATAAGCGATGAGACGCCTTGAATGTGCGAACGCCGACGACGCGGTAAGCGTGTAGAGATGTGCTTGTTTAAACGGCTCTAGCGAGTATTTTTGAGTGTGCTTTCGGCCCTTCAGAATCGGCTTCGAGCGGTGATCTTCCGCTTTCCGGCGCTGCTTGCGCGTCTGGGCATCGTCAATCGCGAGAAGGGCGACGAGGCGTTCGACCTCGCCGTGCCAGTGATGGTCAGCGGCGGCATGCGCACGGTCCTGCGTGCGAGCGACTTCTTCATGATCAGCCTCGCACTCGGCGGGTCGGCAGTCGCAGGCCTCGAGCTCGGTTTTCAGTACTACTTTATCGGGTTCGGCCTCGCACTCGGGCTTTCGAGTGGCACTATTAGTCTGGTCTCACGCTTCGTCGGGGCTGGCGAGCCTGAGAACGCGAATTTCGCCGTCAAGCAATCTTTCTGGATCGCACTCACGATTTCCGTGCCGCTCACGCTCGTCACATGGGGTTTCGCCGAAGAGATGGTTGGGTTGCTGACCAACGATCCTGCGACGATTCGGTTGGGCGGTACTTATCTCCGGATAGTGATGCTTTCGGTTTCATTCCGTTTTTGGAGTATGATCGCTGCACGGGCATTACAGGGGGCGGGCGATGCTCGAACACCGATGCACGTTCGGTTAGTAACCATCCCAATCAACCTCGTGTTGAATGCCGTGCTTATTTTCGGATTCGGGCCATTCCCACGTCTCGAAGTTGCGGGCGCAGCGTGGGGCACGACAATCGCGAACATGCTCGCCGCGTGCGCGTTCGGAGTCATCCTGCTCTCGGGGGCGTATTCCGTGCGCTTTCCGCTGGGAGGCCGTCAGTGGGACGGCGAGATAGCGCGCGAGATCGTCCGCGTGGGCTACCCGCTGAGCGGGATGCAGTTGATCCGGACGTTCGGTCGTTTTCCATTCTTATTCATCCTTGCGAACCTTGGAACGTCGGTCGTGGCGGCGTATGCGATCGCCCGGCGAGTAATGTTGCTGGCGATGATGCCCGCGTGGGGTTACTCGACGGCCTCCAGCACGTTGGTAGGCCAGAGTATCGGAGCGGGACGCGAGGCCGACGCGACGGACTACGGATGGCAGACGCTCCGGATTGCGCTGGCGACCCAGATCCTGATCGGTGGCGTGCTCGCTGTACTCGCGCGGCCGATTGCGGTGGTGTTCGGTGCGAGTTCACCGGGACTCACGGTGGAGTTCATCCGCGTGTTCGGGATTGGGGTGGTGGCGTACAGCGTTTCGCGGACGATGCGGGGTGGCTTGCGCGGGGCTGGAGACACGCTCTGGCCGCTCTACGGCACAATACTTGGGACTGCTCTTCGGATTCCGATTGCGGCGATGGGCCTGCCCGCGGGTTTAGCAGTCATATCGCTGACCGGCTGGACGTTCGCGCCGGGTTTGGGATTCGGGATCGGAGCGGTTTATGCAGCGATTCTCATCGATATGTACAGCCGAGCGGGTGTCAACCTCTTCCGGTTTGCGACGGGTCGCTGGAAGGTGGTTGCGCGACGCTCGGCGGTAGGGGCTAGCGATGATTGACTTGAGGAAATGTTTACTCGTGATTCTCCAAAGAATCACGACTGATTTCTTGACGAGAGATCACCGGGCTGAGCGGCTCTCTATGTTCATCAAGAGGAAGCTGATGGGGAGCGAATATGAGAGCTTTCTCGTGAAGAGAGTGTGTCGTCAATGTCATCACACGCGGTGCGAAGCGTGTCAGCCAGACTGGTAATGTCGGTCAGCACGGGATAGGTGACTGGCAATGATCGGTAGAGATACTCGATAAACTCGAGATCGATGTGGTGAGTACTAGGCACACGCTGTTCGTGGAGGGTGGTCTGACGATCAGTAGCCAGGCGATTGCATTCTCGCTCGCGTTCGTGGAGATTCTTCTGGGTAGTTGTCAGCTCTTCATCTGGCCACGTCTGGAGCGACTGTGCCGAAAGGATGTCATCGAGATCAGCACCCAACTCCGAGAGGGTTTCGTCAGCATTCTGGAGAGCGCTGTGTTCGTGTTTGAGTCCCTGTAGCAACGCGTGACGGCTCTTCTGTGCCCGAGTACTGGCTTCGAGGAGTCGGTCTCGTAGCTGCGGTGTGAGGTGGTTGGTGTTAGCGAGTGCAGCAGCCGTTTCGGACCCGAATTCCTCGGAAATACTCTCACCGAGCGAGTCACCGTACTCTTCGGAGTAATGATCAACATCCATGATAGTCTCTCGGTACAGTTTGCACACGCGTATGATTTGAGACTCCGAGCTTGATATGGAGGTTTGATCAAGCGCCGTCTGAACGGGCGTGTGGCGGGGTGGGTTCGTTTTCGAAGCAGTTCCCGTCACAGAGAACTCCGAAAGGCGGTCGCTAAACCTCGCGAATGCTTTGCGTTCGCTCGCCGTACGATCCCGGTCAGTCGCGACGACCTCTATTGCGGACCGAACATGGGTCGGAACGAAACGTGTCGTCATTGTTTACCTGAATGAGACGTAAGCACATAGGTCTGACCGCCACCATTCACAGCTCCAACAGAAGACCTCGTGCGGATAGCGCAACAGCTCCAATTGATCTGACGCTCATCCCGATACATCTGCTATGTTGAGGCGTTGTCTACGAGACAACAGCATAGCGCCGGAACGACTCCACCGCGAACAGAGACGGAGTGAGGAAACCATTTTAGTCCCCTTCGCGCCTCGCTCACACCCATGACCATCCCGTTGGATCTCGTGGTGAGTGTCTCCGACCACGACTCGCTTGACTCAGTGGCGACCCAAGCCCGCCGTGCTGAGGAGTACGGCTTCGAGCGGGTCTCGGCCGGCGAGACCACTGGCTGGGATATGGTGACGACGTTCGCGGTTATCGGCGAGCGGACCGACCATATCGGACTCTCGAACGACGTGCTCTCGCCGTATGGCCGTGCTCCGACCGTTCTCGCCCAGACCGCGCTGACGATGCACGAAGCGACAAGTGGACGATTCAGGCTCGGGCTGGGGACGAGTTCACCCGCCATCGCTAAGCGGTGGCATGGCGCATCCTTCGACCGACCACTCCGACGTCTCCGGGAGACCATCGACATCGTCCGGGGGGTGTACGAAGGTGGCTCTGTGAATTACGACGGCGAAATCTATCAACTGGATGGTCTTTCCTACGACCGGGCGGTGCCCGACGATCCACCATCGATAGATGTCGCCGCCCTCGGACCGAAGGCGGTCGAACTCGCTGGGCGGTTCGCCGATGGCTGGGTGCCACAGTTGTTCACTGTTGGGGGCCTCGACGAGCGGATGGCGGACCTCCGACGCGGGGCGGAGCTGGGCGGACGCGACCCGACGGACCTCCGCGTCGCCCCGCTAGTACGATGTTTCGCCAGCGAGGACCGCGAACGCGCCCGCGAGGAGACCCGCGCGATGGTAGCATTCCTCGTTGGCGCGTACGGTCCGTTCTACGGCCAGTCCGTCGCCGAGCAGGGCTACGAGGACGTCGTCGAAGAGATACGGGCCGCGTGGGACGACCGGGACACCGCTGCCATGGCCGCCGCGCTTCCCGACGAACTGCTGGATGAGATTGCCGCCGCTGGGACGCCCGACGAGGTGCGCGAACAAATCAAACAATTCGGCGAGATCGACGGCGTGAGTGCGGTACGGATTGGGTTCGTCCGTGGGATGGATTCGGCGGACAAAGAGATGACCATGGAGGTCCTCGGTTCGATGCTGTAAGCAGACTCGTATCTGCTTCCAGTAGCGCCCGAGCATGCCAGAGACTGCAGGGTTCGAGCACGTCTTGCCAAAGGCGAGGGAGTATATCAACTACCTCCTCATCTGTGGTGAGACCAGACAAGATAAACCACGCCAAACCAACGGTCAAGGTCGTATGATATCGATTATCAAAGCGACTATCGGCAGAGGCGTGCATGACAGATACTGCCCATACAATCTCGAAATAGAAATATGAACTTGATGGCGAACTCTAACTAGCAGATATAAACAAAAATAGCTAGATTTTTGGCATCCTATCTTTCATGAGGAGTATGAACAAACTCAAAGAAGTTGATGGGGAGGCGCTCCGTGACGCTCTTGGGGGAAGCGTCGAGTGCGAAGGCGGCCAAGCGGCTGATGATCGCACTCGCCTACGCGGATGGCGTCCGCGTTGAAACACTGAGTGAGAGGTATGATATTCCGCGTGCGACTGTCTACTCGTGGCTCGACCGCTTCGAACACCACTCGATCAACGATGCCCTTGAAGACTAATCCCCAGCCCGGATGCCCATCCAAGCCCATTGCTTCCCAGTGCGAGCGGTTCTTCGATGAGTTAGCAGGATCACCGGCAGAACTGGGATATGATGCATCTGAATAAGTGGTCGAACGTGCGCAGTGGCATATTAAAATAGTATATTATATCTCCTACTCGCTGGGACATGTTCGCCAACTACTTCACGAACATCAATAAGTTCCTGAGTGAATTAATATTCTCAATAAATATCTTCTCAACAACGACAATATAGTAATAAAATGCGTTCTATTTTTAAGTATTTATCTTTATATCGCAGTTTGCATCCATTTGTTCACTCGTATTTCACTAATTAGCCTGGCATCTACCCACGGTAAAAGTACAATTATGAGGGCGAAGTAAAAAGGAGTCCCTTTTGACGATTCATAGGTCACAAGCAGATTCTGATAAACTTATTAGGATTAT
>NZ_JBNTJU010000047.1:0-12140 GCF_051195015.1 Halococcus sp. AFM35 | reverse complement strand
CTGTGAGGTCAAAGAAGTTCTCGGTACTTTTCAGATCAAAAACATTTTGTCAATTCTGTAGGGGTGTCGAAAGTGGGATACTACTACGAAGCGGTTGCAATGGACAAAGCCACCGAACAGGGAACACTTCTTGCCGACGAAATGAACGGGGAGGACTTGTCAATCGCCCACGGTGCGCCGTTGCGCCTACGTCTCCGGACACAGCTGGGCTACAAGATGGCGAAATGGGTCACCCGAATCGAGTTCGTCGAGGACTTCGACGACATCGGCCACGGGCAGGGCGGCTGGCGCGACGATGTGCTCAACTACTTCCCCAACAGTGCCGATATCTGACCGCTATTCTGGGAGAGCGTGGATCCGTCGATCCAACCTCACATGGAGGGTTTGGGTTCGTCATCCGTGAGCAGGACTGACTGGGATAGTGGGGCTGTCTCTACTGATAGTGGACCGTCACAACCGACGGATTACTTCCGGAGCGTGGTCGGTGACGTGCTGAGTGACTGGGATCCGATTTATTTCGTCTTGGTCATGGCGACTGGGATCGTTTCCATCGCCACTCATCTACTCGACCTTCGTCCCGTCGGCACGGTGCTGTTTGGGTTCAACGTGCTCGCGTACATCGTGATAAGTGCGTTTACGCTCGCGCAAATCGGGCGTGATCCGTATTCCGCCGTTCGTGATCTGGTCAACTATGATCGTGCGGTCGGCTCGTTCACCGCGATTGCAGGGACCTGCGTGCTGGGGAGCCAGTTCATCGTCTTCGACGTTTCGATAGCGATCGCAACGGGGTTGTTCGTCGTTGGTGGAGGACTGTGGTTCGTCCTCGTGTACGCCGTCTTCATGGGTCTGACCGTCCGTGATGTCGACCAACCCATTGATGAGGCGATTGATGGAAGCTGGCTACTCGCGGTCGTTGCAACGCAGTCGGTAGCAGTGTTGTCAGGAATGCTCGCTTCGGCGTATCCATCGATGAAACAAGAGTTACTGCTCGTTGCGCTTGGATTATACTCGGTCGGTGGGATGTTGTATCTGATATTGATTACACTCGTGTTCTACCGGATGACGTTTTTTGCGTTCGATCCACGATCAGCGACACCACCGTACTGGATCAATACGGGGGCGGTGGCGATCACGACACTAGCAGGTGCCATACTCGTGCTCGCCAGTGGCGACTGGGGTTTTCTCACTGATCTCCGACCATTCTTGGTCGGGTTTACGTTCTTCTATTGGATGACGGGGACGTGGTGGATTCCGTTGCTCGTCGCGCTGGGTGTCTGGCGACACACGATCGGCGGACTCGCCCTCCCCCATACGCCCGAGGGATACGATCCGAGCTACTGGGGGATGGTGTTCCCACTCGGAATGTACACGGCGAGCACCTTCCGGCTGGCGGAGGCAGCTGGACTCACAATGATCGGCATCATCGCGCGATATTTCGTCTATGTAGCGGTACTCGCATGGCTACTGGTAGCCGTTGGTCTGCTTCGGCGTTCGTTCGTCCGGGTATCGCACGTTCATAGGTAGTATGTGGATTTGAGAAGGCAAACCTAGTGCTTACGGACATCTACACCGAAGTAAACACGGATGGCAATTGAGACGACCGTCTCCTCGATCAAGCAGTTAACCCCGGACGTGAAGGAATTCACCCTCGAAGCTGACGATCACGTTTTCGACTACGAACCGGGTCAACACGCTCGCATTCGATACGAAGAGGACGTTGATGGAAAAGGACAGGAACGCCCCTACACGGCGACCAACCTTCCGGGAACGGACCATCTCACGCTCGCGATCAAGCACTACGAGAACGGGGCCGCCTCGACGTACATGCACGAACGCACCGAAGGCGACGGAGTTCGGATCGAAGAACCCGCGGGCGGACTCACGCTTGACGATCCCGATCGGGATGTGGTGTTCGTTTCGACTGGCGTCGGAATCACGCCCATGCTCGCGATGCTTCGCCAGTATCTCCGCGACGGGACCGGCGAGGCGTATTTCTTCTTCGGCGAACAGGACCGGGACCACCTCATCTATCGAGAAACGCTCGATCGACTCGACAGCGAGCACGAGAACATGCACCTCGTGTACTCGGTGACCGACCCCGACGAGGACTGGAGTGGTCCGACGGGCAATGTTCAGGAGTACCTCGACGAGTATCTCGATACGTTCGACCGGAAGGACTTCTACGTCTGCGGGGTGCCCCAGATGGTCGTGGATACGAAGCAACTCCTGATCGGCAAGAACATCTCGACGGACCACATTTTCAGCGAAGGCTGGGAGGAAGGCGTTCTCCAGCCGAAGGCGGACCGACTCTCGGTCTATGAGGGCCTCGGAGGGATGGAGGCGGTCCGGTCGGTTGTCAGTCGTATGTACGATCACATCTTTCAAGACGAGCGCCTCGCACCGTATTTCGAGGGGACGGACATGGATTCGTTAGTAACCAACCAGAGCAGGTTCATCGCAATGCTGCTCGGCGGGCCGGAATATCATCATCACATCCCTGAAACGCACGCACACATGGAGCTTCGGGATGAACACTACGATGCAGTGTTGGCCCACCTTCGAACATCGCTCAAAGAACACGATATCAGCAATCAGAATATTTCTCGGCTCATGGCCCAACTCGAACAGTATCGTCCAAGTACTGTTACGGCTTGAGGGCGTCCTTCGAGAGTTACCGTATATGAAAGATTATTGTTATCATTGACCGACAGAGTTACTGTCGGTCGAAGACTTTTGCCAGAAAGGTTCTGTCGGCCGTTTCGCTATCCTTCGATTTCTCTGTCTGGAAGACGTAACGACGTTCGACCGACAGTATAACTGACCGGCATTAGCCGGTGAGAATACGTTCGGGCATATGTTTAGGGTGCTGGCGTCGCAACGGTTCCGTATCATCGATGTCGGTCATTACGTATCTCCTCGGGACACGACGCAGTGAGTGCTCGCAGACGACCACCGATCGCCGTGATCACGTCGACGGCTGCTTGAGGGAAACCGCCGCGAAAGGGACGGCCGTCGTCGGCAGCATCGCCGAGCGCGTGCATGCAGGGAGCAAGCACGTCCAGGACCGATACGACCTCGACACGGAAGGTTTCGACGTCGCGGAACTCCGCGACTGGACCGCCGGACGGTTGCTCGACCGGTGCGAGCCGACTCCCACGGACGAACGGCCTGACGACCCCTTGCTGCGGACGCTCCGTTCGCTCGAAGACGGACTTGCCGACTACGCGGCGGACGAGGACCGAGTGCTGCGCAACGCGCTACTCGAAGCGACCCTTGAAGAGTACGGCCTGACCGCCGACCGACGGACTGCTCGGCCTCGTGGGTCGGCGATCGACCGATACGGACTCGACGCCGACCGCCTCAGCGAACAGGTCCGCGAGACGCTCCAGAACGGAGGTCATCCCATGGGGCGCGGACACGATCAGGGACTCGAACCCGCGATTGACGCCGCCCGAGGTGAGGGTAACGCCGAATCGCTCCTGGCATCCGCCGGACCGTTGCTCACAGTTCTTGCGACGATAGTTGCGCGACGGGACGCGGGCGGAGCGGGGTTCGATAGTGGATCCGACGCCGTTCGGACGGCGCTCACCGCTATCGAATGGATACTGGGTCGATATGGGGAGCACTCAAGCGATGCGGATGGTTCAGGGGATCCCGAGGACGGCGACGGCTCCGAGCGGTCCGCGTCCGGTGAATCTCGGTGGACGATCACGCGGGCGCTGCAAGCGTTGTTCGTTGCGAACCTGGTCGCGATGGGTCTCGGGGCGATAGCGTCCTATCGCAACGCACCACCGATCCCGGAAGCGGTCTCTGGCCCCGGCGGCGAGGTCATCGTCACCGACGAGGCGGTACGCGCGGGAAAGAAGGTCTTCCAGTCCGCGGGCCTGATGGATCATGGGTCGATTCTCGGGAACGGCGGCTACTTCGGCGTCGATCTGACCGCCGACGCCTTGGCGCTCAAGACCGATGCAATGCGCGATTTCTACGCCCGCGAGCGTGCCGCAAAGCCCTTCGACGCACTCGATGACGACGGGCAGGCTGCCGTCGCGGCTCAGGTCCAACGCGAGCTTGACGCGACGAGCGGGCCCGATGCGGAATACTCGGCGGCCGAATCCCACGCCCACCGACAGGTTTGCGAGGAATACGTCGAGAGATATCACGAGGGTGATCTCGACCGGGGAATCCCGACGGAGTTCCTCGATTCCGCGGAACAGGCTCGACGGCTCGCGGACTTCGCGCTCTGGACGGCGTGGATCTCTCACGCGAATCGTCCGGGATCGAAGCACTCCTATACGAACGATTGGCCCTATGCGCCCGCAAGCGGGAACCGCCCGCCCACGCAGTCGGTGGTCTGGAGCGCGATCAGCGTCATCCTGCTGGTCGCCGGAGGCGGGGCCGGCGTGTGGGCCTATCGGGTGCTCGATCTTGCCGAGCCGATCACCGGGGCAATCGACGTGCCCGCGCCCGACGAGGTCTCGGTCACACCCGCCCAGCGTGCCGCCGCGCGATACGTGCCGGTCGCTGGCGGGCTTTTCGCACTCCAGACCATCATTGGAGGACTGCTCGCACACTACCACGTCGAGCGGACGGGCTTTTACGGGATCTTCGAAGCGTTGGGGATCGACATCGTTTCGCTGGTTCCCTTTGCGGCTGGTCGCACTTGGCACGTCAACTTGGCAGTGCTCTGGATCTCGACACTCTGGCTCGGAGGTGGCCTGTTCCTCCCGGGACTGTTCGCCGATCGGGATCCACCCTTCCAGTCGGCGGGCGTCACAGGCCTGCTGGGTGCGCTCGTGATCGCCATCGTCGGGGCCTTCGTCGGCGTCTGGCTCGGCATCCAGGGTCGCTTCGACCCGTTGTCCGGGGAAAAGTGGTGGTGGTTCGGCAACGAAGGGCTAGAATACCTCGAAGCCGGCCGGCTCTGGAAACTCATGTTGCTCGCGGGTTTTGCCGGCTGGACGGGGTTGGTCGCCCGCGGAGCGAAGGCCGGTTCGCTGTTCGAGGGCGAATCGCGGTCCGAACTCGGTCACCTGCTGGTGTACGCGGGTGGATCCATTGCGCTCCTGTTCGCCGCGAGCATGCTCTATCGCCCGGAGACGAACGTAGCGATCACGGAGTTCTGGCGCTGGTGGGTCGTCCACATGTGGGTCGAGGGGGTCTTCGAGTTCTTCATGATCGCGGTCGTCTCGATCGCGCTGGTCGCGATGGGCCTCTTGGAGCAAAGCGAGGCCGAGCGGGCGATTCTCTTCGAGGTGTTTGCGATCATGGGTGCGGGCATCGTTGGCGTCTCCCATCACTACTGGTGGGTTGGGCTACCCGACCTGTGGGTGCCGGTTGGCACGACCTTTTCGACGCTGGAGTTCGTGCCGGTAATCTTCGTGCTCTACCGCGCGTTAGGCGAATACCGCTCACTCGCCGCTCAGGACGAGGAGTTCCCGTACACGCTGCCCTTTCTCTTCATCGTCGGCGCGACCATCTGGAACTTTGTCGGTGCTGGAGTACTGGGATTTTTCCTCAACCTCCCGCTACTCAACTACTACGAGCACGGGACCTATCTCACCCTCGCCCACTCACACGCTGCGACGTTCGGAGCGTTCGGACTGCTGGCGCTCGGTCTCGGAGTCTATATCCTCCGAGTGGTGACTCCCGAGGCAGCCTGGGATCCGACATGGTTCCACCGATCGTTCTGGTTGTCGAACGTCGGTCTCGCGACGATGGTCGTCGGCTCCCTGCTGCCGGTTGGCTTCCTGCAACTCGAAGCCATCTACGAGGAGGGCTTCGCCGCCGCGCGGGACCTCGAGTTCTACGAGCGTCCGCTCGTCCAGAAACTCTCCTGGGCGCGTCTCCCCGGCGACGGGCTGGTGATCGCTGGTGCGCTCGCATACGCCGGTACGGCAACCGCTCACCTCCGTCGGACGGGCAACGATGAGTCACGAGCGTCTTCGGCCTGACCGTAGCTCCGACACGTTCGTCAGCGAAACAGCTGGCACGCCAACAAGTAACACTGCCGAAACACCCTGCATGAATGGGTAATCCTCCGCAAACTTATCGAGACGCTTCGCAACGAACGTGGGATGCCCGTACACGAGACGGTGCTGTCTCTGCTGGTAACGTGGAGTCGGCAGGGATGAACCCCTTAGCCATATCGTTTTGAGACGCGAGATGATCTTGCCAATTCAGGCCTCTCTTGGGTAGCGTAGCGGAACCAGGTCACGAAGGTTATGGCATCCTCCTGATCAGGAGATTTCGGCTTCCTGATAGATAGCTTACTACTATTCCTAGATGTGGCGAACATCATCGGCGGAATAGATATTCATGTTCCTAATGAAGGACCACGTATGAGTACCGACCCTGCTACGAATGGAACTCAGGAACTCGATGTCCGAACAATTGACGGCGAACCATTCAGCGACATCATAGCAGCGCTTGAAAGGCTCGATGAAAACGAGACGCTCGTTCTCGTCAACAGTTTCGAGCCTGAACCTCTCTACAACGTTCTCGAGCAACGGGGATATATCTATGAGACAATACATGCTGAAGACGACGAGTGGCGCGTATCGATCACGCATGCCTGACCGAACACCTTCGGGAAAACGACTTGGGTTTCCAAGAGAGTACGAGCAAGCGCATGTCGGAACAGACGCTCGATCTTCGTGATATCCCGGCTCCAGAACGCCATCCGAAGATCCACGACGCGTTCGCGGGGCTGAATAGCGGTGAGACGCTGACGCTGGTCAACGATCACGATCCGAAGCCGCTATTCTACGAGATGCAGGCTGAGGTCCCTGAATTCGACGCGGAGGGGTACGATGTCGAAGAGCGTGCCAAGAACGAGTTCGTTGCGACGCTTCCAAAGAAGTAATCGGCTTGCCGACTAGTCCGGTTTCGTGTCCGCCAACGGGATTTGAGCAGTTTCGATGGGCTACGGATCCGGATCCCAGATGACAGTGATGACACCGAGTTCCGTTTCGATCGTCTCGTACTCGTACCCACGATCGGTGAGTTTCGGATACAGGTGTTGTGGAGCACGATCGTTCAACTGTATCAATACGGTTTCATCATCCAGTTCGACGAGCCGTTCGAGAGTATTCTGGAGGGGTTGTGGTGGGGGAAGTTCACGGGCGTCCATGGTCTCTCGCGCTCGGTCCGGTGGCGCTTCAGTGTCCGTCACGTACTCTTCCATGGCGGGCATGGTTTCGTTGATGGACTACACTTGCACGAATATTTTCCCGAAGATGTTCAGAGTCAGTCGTCGGTATCGGTCCTTAGAAAGAATTTGATTCCATTCTGACTCCGACATCTCCGAACACGTTCGGGAATTTGTTTTCCCGTCCACGAGGCGAAGACCGAATATGGCGAGCGTTTCCCACAACGATGCCGAACCGATTACCGATCGTATGCACGATAACTCGTGGTCGGCGAATCTCGAAAAACCTCACCACGCGGACGATAGAGCGTTGATTACTGAGCAGGCTATCGACGCAATCGACCATACGGTCCCGGGCAACCACGTGAACCTGGTCACGCATGGGAATCACGGCCATCCGCGGGAGTACCTTTTCGAAGCACTCGCCGACGAATACGGTGACGACATCGAGTGGAGCTACGTCGAACAGTGTGGCTGTGGTGGCCACGTCACCCGCGTCCACGTCTAATCGATGGCGACGAATCCACGGGAGATCGATACCACCCAACGACCGTTCGTCCTCATCTGGGAGGTAACGCAGGCGTGTGACCTCGCCTGCAAACACTGTCGAGCGGACGCGCATCCGCAGCGACATCCGGACGAACTCACGACAGCGGAGGGCAAGCAGCTTCTGGATGATGTAGGCTCTTTCGGCGACGGACAACTCGTCGTGTTGTCCGGTGGCGATCCGCTCGCCCGCGATGACACCGTCGAACTCGTCGACTACGGCACGGACAACGGGCTTCAAATGACGCTCACTCCGAGTGGAACGACGTCGCTCACCACCGACCGGATCCGGACACTGGCTGACGCTGGCCTTCGCCGGATGGCCCTGAGTATCGATGGTGGCTCAGCCACGTCTCACGACGAGTTCCGGCAGGAACGGGGGAGCTTCGAGCAAACGCTGCAAGCAGCACGCGACGCTCAAGCGGCTGGACTACCGATACAGATCAACACGACCGTCTGCGCAGAAACCGTCGACGAACTACCGGCCATTCGGGATCTCGTTGCAGACCTCGGTGCTGTGCTCTGGTCGGTGTTTTTCCTCGTTCCGGTTGGTCGCGGGCGTGTCCTCGATCCGATTTCACCCGATTGTGCAGAACGGGTCATGGAATGGCTGTGTACCGTCAGTAATGACTCACCGTTCGGAATCAAGACGACCGAGGCACCCCACTATCGACGTGTTGCAATTGAACGAGGGAATGGCAATCAAGCTATGAGGAAGCCAGAAGCAGACGGGATTGGCCGGCGGCTCGGCATCACTGCCGGGAATGGCTTCGCATTCATCGATCACACTGGAGAAGTCTACCCATCGGGCTTCTTACCCGAAACAGCCGGAAACGTCAAACACGAGAATATCGTCGACGTGTACCGGGAGTCGGATCTGTTCCAGAGGCTTCGTGACCCCGACGCGCTCCGGGGGAAGTGTGAAGCGTGCGAGTATCAACATGTCTGCGGCGGGAGCCGGTCCCGGGCGTACGCATACACTGGTGATCCACTGGCAAGTGATCCGCTCTGTGCGTACAGACCGGATGGGTACGATGGAACGCTTCCCGAACAGCAATTCACCACCTGATAGACTACTTATCGATGACCCAAAGTGCCGAGAACACCGTTCAAAGCCGTCAGAATCACCAATCAGGACGAGCAGTGGAACCGGACTTCTCACGAGAGCGAGCTATCGAGCACATTCACGCTCACGCAGAACGGATCAAACAGCGGGAACTCGACACAGTCTTCGCGAAGCTGGAAAATCAGGGAGAGCTCGCTGAATCGCAGCGTGAGATCATCGCCGACATGGCGGACACGCTCGTTGCTGAGTTGATGGCTCCGCCGACGCAGTCGCTTCGAAACGCTCGGTCCTCGGACCGGTCTGACGTCCAGACGGCGCTGGAGTTGTTTGATCCGGATTTGCTATCAAATGGGGGACAACAGTGACGGCTTCCTAGTTGACTCTATTCAGGTAGCAGATTTCCCATACGTAAGCCTTCATAGCTACTTCAAAGGGTGTGATGAACGAAATCAGGTATTCGGAGCGATTTCGCCGTTCGTGAGATAACACTGTGGGTCAGGCGCGAACAGGTCGTCGTGAACGGCGAGCGCCCGGAGGCGCGACGCTCCGCGACAGATGTTCTGATACTGGCACCGAGCACACTGGCCTGATAGTCGCTGCTCTCGGTTACGTAATGCCGTTAACAGGGGATTCGATTCGTCCTCCCAGATAGCGCTGAATGGGCGGTCACGAACGTTTCCGAGGCTATAATCCTGCCAGAACTGTGTGAGATGGACATTGCCCTGATAGTCGACATCAGCGACGCGCTCGCCGGTCGGATCGCCCCCGTTCCGGCGGAGGTAATCGTATATCCGTTCTGCTTTGGCCTCACTCAGATGCTGACGCGCGTATTCGACGAGATAGGCAGCATCCGCGTAGTTACCGACAAGCAGCGTCTCTATCTCGTCGTTTTGGTTGTGATACCTTCGAGTGAGGTCACAGAGTTGCTTCACGGCGGCCCGCTTCTCTTCGGGAGGAAGGTCGAGGTCGACGATGTCCGCACCACGGCCACCGTAGTCGAGATGATAGAAGCAGAACCGATTGACGCCTTCGTCATGGAGGAGGTCAACGACGCCGGAGAGATCAGCCGCGTTCTGCTTGGTGATCGTGTACCGGAGCCCAGTCTTGAGTCCAGCGTCGAGACACGCTCTAATCCCGCGAACAGCAGCCTCGAATGCGCCGTCCTGTCCACGAAATGCATCGTTTCGTTCGGGGAGTCCATCGACCGAGATTCCAGCATACTTGAGCCCCGCCTTGCGCAGATCCTGCGCGATTTCGGTGGTGATGAGCGTACCGTTCGTCGAGAGAACGGGACGAATGTCTCTCGAATCGGCATATCTGATTAGTTCGGTCAGATCATCGCGGACGAGGGGTTCTCCACCAGAGAACAACACCACCGGAACCGAATACTCGGCAAGATCATCCAGTAATCGTTTGCCTTCCTCGGTGGTAAGTTCGCCTTCGGCAGTTTCGGTATCGGCAGCCGCGTAGCAGTGAGAGCAATAGAGATTACATTGCTTGGTGAGATTCCAGACAACGACCGGCCGATGCTGCTTGTTCTCGGTAATTTGTGGTTTCGAGGATTCACTGGCAGCATCGTATCGAAGCCCGTCGCCCTCTGCGTCGAGATCACAGAGGAGTTTACTGATCGAAATCACGCTTCGTGGCTTCGCTCTTCGCTATCTATATCGGGGCTGACTGAGTCAGCTTGTGCATCGAGCGTATGGGTAGAATACCGCCGAACGTCGGATGCTGGACACAGCCAAATATCGGTAGCATACCAATCAAACAGCTTTGTCGCCTGTATGTGAGCAACATCGGCTGTTGGAGCGGAAACACTGCCTGCATGCCGTAGTGAGTCGTCCGTATCATCTCGGATAAAAATCTCCCACTCCTGTTCGACCGCATCGCGTGGCTGATCACCAACACGATACCGCTTCGATTTATCAACCATAGTCGTGGATGCGGGCGGTGTCGCAAACATCCTTCTCCCGATGATGTTCGGATGGAGCTAGTGGTGTTGGTTTTGCTCTACTGGCGGCAACTGAGCCTGTTTCGCGATTGAGTCGTCAATTGAGAGTCGCATCGTTATCTCTGATGGTAATCGCTCAGTTACGTCGAAGCCGATATTGTCGTATACGGTTATCGCCCGTCGGTTCCCCGATGCGACGGTCAGCGTGAGCGCTTTGTGGCCCCTGTCGTCAGCATGTGCGATGAGGTGTTTGATCAGTTCAGTCCCGACTCCTCTATTTTGGTAGGTCTGATGAACAAATACGACGAACCCCGGTTCATCGCCATCCAGAGGAGCAGCTGCGATATGCCCAATGATATCGTCACAATCGACCGCAACGAGATTCCAGCCGTTCGAGGTGAGATGAGCGAGCCATTCTTTGATTCGTTCACTTGATGATGGCGGAAGTCCAAGCGTCCGACTGTACGTGTCGATGTCTTCGTACATTTCCACTAATACTTTCCAGTGGTCTGGCTCGTAAGGCTTGATCAGTAATGCCGTTCCCTCCGTATCGAAAAATCGCGGACATCGCGGAGGACAGTATTCTGTCCCCTTACAGTCGGTGTAATCCCAAGCATTGCAGACAGCACCTGTGTCCTTGGAATTTCGGGTCATATTGGTGCTCAGTTACATAGGAACTAAGACGATATTGCGAACATCTTCGGGCTGGGCAATGGTTTCAACGAGTGAGCGATATTCTACCCACGCGGTTCTATCGACAAGCGCCGAGTTCCGAACCTGTTCGGGAAACACTTGAATCGAGAGAGGCCTTAAGCAAAAACGACAACGATGACGCCGACACCGACCGACCTCGAAACACACGGGGTACCCGCCGATGTCGACCCTGAGAACTGGAGCCTCTCGGTGACGGGTGCCGTTGAGCGGCCGTTGGAACTAGATCAGACGGATTTCCACTCGCTCGATCACCGGAGTACCGTCACAGATTTCGCGTGCGTCGAAGGTTGGACGGCAAAGGATCTGGTCTGGGAGGGAGTTCGGGTCGGCGATCTCCTCACGGAGGCACGTCCAGCATCTGACGCGGCGTTCGGTCTCGCAGGGGCTATGGATGGCGACTACGCCTGTTCGTTTACCCTCAATAGATTGAAAAATTGCTTACTCGCCACCCGGCTCGACCGGGAGATCCTCCCAACCGAACACGGCGGACCGGCACGACTCGTGCCTCTCGAAGAACAAAAGGACTGCTGGGAACACGTTAAGTGGGTTTCGCAGATCGAGCTCTACAGACGGGAACCGACTGAAGCCGACACTGCTCATGACCTCGCACTCTCACGGAACGGGTGAAGTGAAACAGACTCAGTACCTCACAATGCTCTCGGTTGACTGCTCTTGAGACGTGAATTCGAGGGAGATGCTGATGTCGAGCAGTTGCT
>NZ_JBNTJU010000046.1:0-12894 GCF_051195015.1 Halococcus sp. AFM35 | reverse complement strand
TGCGACCGACGCGGACGGCGCTGTATCCACGCCCTAAAGGACGTGGCGTTAGCGCCTGTCGAACACGGAACTGTAATATCTGACAGAGGCCCTTCCCCCTCCGTGGGGTGGGGGTTGTGAAAGCATAATCACAGAACGAGACGAAGCCTTTCACCGGTCTGTACAGCTTTGGAGAAGTGATGCTTCTCTTCGAAAGTGGTCGAGTGTGCATCTCTGTCACATTCATTCTCCATGAAGCTATTAATATAATGCAGAAGGTGGATATAGCATCAACACCTACTGGACTCTATGACGATTAGTGGAAGTCGAGTAGGGCCATCGGTCGTCGAGAATCTTCAGACGATCCTTGCTGAGGCGAGCGGAGAGATCATTATAGTGGGTTTCGACGAGGATGCGACAGGGGACCTCGTCGAGATACTCGCTGAGAGCGAGGACCCACCGAACGTACGTTTGCTCGTCGATGAAGACGTGTTGAAATGGCTGCGGGATGATTTCGTGCTGGCGAGCACGGCGGCGGAGTTGCTCGAAGCGGAGAGGTTGGACATGCGCGCTGTTGCTCCTGAGCAGCTGGATGGCGAGTTGGTAGTGACAGAGGAAGCGGTCGTCTCGTTGCTCACGCCGGATGACGATCAGAGCGCGGCGCTGGTGACCGACGATAGGGAGTTCGTCACAGCGGTTCGCGAGTGCTGGAGCGGTGTCTGGGAAGAGAGCGAGGAGTTCGCTCTGCGAACACCGGCGTACTCGCGAGTACTGGAAACACTCGGCGAAGAGTTCGGTTCGGAGATGACCTCAGACTTTCGGACGGTACTGGAGTCGGTCACGGAGATGGACGAGGGCGAGCTGGATGAGGTCGAAGTGAGTCTGCTCGTCGCAGCGAAACACGAACAGCTGCTGTACGACATTTCTCGTTGGGGTGAGGACACGGGTGTCGCGAGCACGGCGACGTTCTCGCGGACAAAGACGCGACTTGAAGAGCAGGGCGTGATCGACACGGAGAAAGTGCCAATCGACGTTGGACGACCACGGTTGCGCTTACTGCTGGGTGATGAGCGCCTGCGTGAGGCGGATACTGAGGAGTTGCCGAGTGTAGTTCGGGAGTTGCTCTCGGCGGCTCCGGCCTGACAGACGCGATTGGGTGTCGAAGCTTTTCGGGAGCGAGAGAGCAGCTGCGATTCCAGAGAGACGGTCGTTTCATCGTACCAGTGTGTCATAGAACGGTTGGCATAGTTTTCAGGAGCCGGTTGAGAGGCCTGCTACCGCTGGCTCTGAATAACGACAATACTGGCTGCTTCTCAAACACCGGTTTTCGGACTGTTGCTGAGTCGTGTGAAGAGTTCTATGACACGCTATCGTACATCAAACTCCTTCCCCATTCGTCCCGGTCTCATCGGTCGTGTCGACTTGTACAAAGAAGTGTGGATATTCTACCGGTGGCGAACCGGAGCGAAAGCAGGTACGATAGGGCGAATTTCGACAGGTATCCGGTAGAACGAAGTGCCGAGAGTCAACTGACTCCACTATGCCCGACTGTCTGAATTGCAGCGCGTTCGTGACCGAGCAATACGTTCGTGTGTTCGCGCCGACCGAGATGGATACCGTGCGCGTCTGTCCGAACTGTCCCGACATGGTGCGTGATGGGAATGACGTGCGCGAGGCGAAAGCATCCCGGCAGAACGGTTAGTGAACTACCCCGCCCTGCTCCGTTCGGGCTTTGCCCTCACTCCGTTAGGGGGGGGGGGCTTCCTGCTTCTGTGTCGGCGTTTTTTTAGGACACAGGGACGCCAGACTCCACAGGCGTGGATTCAGACTAATTCGTAGAGCTGTTCGTCCCGCCGAGAGACACCTGTTCGCCACTCCGGGTCGCCGGCCCACAGCCGATCTCGACCGAGGAAGAAGCGACGGGACCGTCCTCGATGACCTCGTCACTGACGAATATTTGCTCGAATTGCTCTCTCTGCGGGTCGTTGGCTGTCGAACAGGGTAACAGGAAGGTTGGCCAGTTGACTTATGGAACTGGCCTGTGAGAGACGGTTCGGGGAGATTTCTTCCACAGCGGTGATGCCACGCAGCGGGCCAATCTGGTCCCCGATTTTCAAGGAGCGGGGAGGTGCTCCAACTAATGCTTCCAAGCTATTTGTAATAAGCTTTGTGTGGAAATAACTTGTCCTACTCAATTCTCGCTCCCACGTATTGAGGCGAAGAACGTACTTGCTGCGGCGAGGCACCACTGACAGCAGCGTCGCCGCCGCGCTGATCGGCGGGTGCGAGCATCGTCCTCGCGTTCGTCGAAGATTCGCGGGCGGTCGTGCTCGCGCTCGTGGTCGTCGTGTCGTCGGTGGTCGTCTGGTCGTCGATGAGCGTGGTCTGTTGCATGGTGGGTCCGAAACCGGCCGACTGGGTGGTTAGCGCGCGCCCTCGCGCCGCCGACAGATACCGCAAAGTCCGCGTGTAGCCGAGCGGGGTGCAACCGGGTCGTCGTATTCAACGCCGTTTGCCCCGCAAATCGCGCATTGCATCGACGTTAGGCGTCCGGGTAGGCGATGCGGCCGGTCCACCGCCGTCGGTCTGCTTCGCTCTCGCCGTTGAAGCGGAACGAACCCGTCGCGCCACAGCTCTGACACTCGTAAAATTCCTCCCAGTTGGGGTTGTTCTCGGCGGTCGCGGCTATCATCGCTATCTCGAAGCGCGTGCCGCAGGACTGACACTCGGATCTTTCGCCCGCGCCGACGGATTCATCATCGAAGTGTTCGACCACCTGACCACAATGGTCGGTCTGTGGTCGGCTGTCGTTGGTGTCGCCTGCGTCGGTGGGGACAGCCTGTTGGGTTCCACCGTCGGCGGCAACCTGCTGGTCGGTCGTGGTGCTGGCGGCACGGGTGACGGCAGGCTGATTTTCGACGGCCTGCATGTGCTTACAGCCACTCTCGGGGTTGTGATATGCCCATGCGGGACAGGTACAGTCGAAGGGGATGCCGGCCTCGACGCTTACCACATAGACGTGTTCGTCGGATTCATCGCCGTAACTGACGTTTTCGACGCGAACCCGTCCCTCGGCAGGAACCCGAAACTCGAAGCCTTCCCAGTTGGCGCGTCGTTCGGCTTTGGTTGGTTCGCTGTCGGTACGTTCTTGACCGTTGCATTCGTTCGTGCTCATGGTTGTTCTCCAGGCGAGACAACCGGCCCGCGCGTTCCAGCGCGCGGGCACTTCCTTCCAGCTCGAAAGCGCCCCGAGGGACCGGTCTGTCTCTACTCCATAGTAACAGCACCAATACCTTAAACTTTTCCCTCTGTCTTATCGGCATCTTATCGTAGTCTTTCGATTTCGCCGCTCGCGGTGGGTCTGCCGCGCTGGTTGCGGCGCTGTGTGGTGTGGAAAGGTTGGACTTGTCATAATGGCGTATGTGCGGCTCTGCTGAGACGGCAAACTGATGGCTTCTCGTCGTTCGTACGCTCGGCAAATAAAGACCGTCTGACGGGCTGATGCGACGGGTTGGCGAGCTAGTGGCCGTGGTTGGTCGCGGTCTGTCGTATCGAGTTCTCCGGGTCGTTGCTCCACGGGTAGAACGACCCTCGGCGGGTGGGTCCGTTCATGTCACCGTCATTGCCGAGTGGGTAGCTGCCGCGAAAGCGTGGATCGCTCTCGATGCCGTCCCGAACGTGTAGGCGAAACTCGTCGCCGTACTGGTCGGCAGTCGGACGTAGCTGCTCGCTCGTGCGTCCGTGGTCGACGCGCTCGGCGGTGACGAACCGGGTGAGGACAGTCTTCCCGCTGTCGCTGACTTCGCCGATTTGGGCGAGTTCGACGTTGGTCTGATTGTAACCCCAGCTCGCGGAGATAAACGCGCCTTCCCATGCGTCAGTGACGGTCTCCTCGTCGGGGTCGAACGTGGGGTCCGTGTCATCACCGTTTTCCTCGGTACTGTCGCCGTCGTCACCCTCCTCGCTGTCGTCCTTGACACGCCCGCCATCGGCGAGCGCTCGCGGGCTGGGTTCATCGCTCTCGGTCGCGGTAGGGTCATCGTCGCTCTCGCCGTCCTCGTCGGCCGTCTCGTCGCTTTCGGTGTCATCGCTCTCGAAGAGGCATTGACTGGCGGCGCGCTCGCCTGTCAGCGTTTGCTGGTCGTCGGTGGTGTCGGCGAAGAGCGCGCGCTGCTCGCCGCCATCGCCACGCGTGACGGTCTTGCGGTCGTCCACGCCGAAACTCGTCGCTTCGGGCTTGTCGATGCGGGTGTCGCGCTCGCGGTGGTCCACCGACGCGCCGAACGCTTCCAGCGAGGTCTCGACGCTTTCCTCGGATGGCTCAATACCGTCGGTGTCGCCGTCCTCGCCGACGGCAAACGAATACTGCTGGGTAACGGTCGGACTGTCGCTCATTAGGCCAGCACCTCCTCGACTTCCCCTTTCTGGCTGGGGTCGATGCCGAGCTGGCCGATGACCTCAATGGCCGACGCGCCGGGGTTGTTCGCCTCGAAGCGTTCGACGCGCTCGGCCAGCGTCTCGGCATTGGCGTCGGGTTCATCGTCGGTGTCCTCGCCGTCGGCTTCGGTGTTGGGCGCGTCGACGGGTTCGACGTGAACGCCGTCGATGGCGGGGATTTCACCGGTCACGAACGCGGCACGGTGGGCGTGTTTACACCACGCGCTGCGCTGACCGTCCGGGCACGTACAGGTGCCTTCGGGGAGGTTGACCGTGTAGGTATTGCCCGACCCGCTGAAAATCGTATATTCGCCGTCATCGGCGGCTTCGACGTGGTAGAAGCTATCGAGCGCTCGGTGGACGCGCTTGGCGACCGCTTTACTGCCGCGTCGTTCGTCGTCGGTACGTTCTTGACCGCTGGGTTCGTTCGTGCTCATGGTTGTCTGGGATGAGACAACCAGCCCGCGCGTTAGAGCGCGCGGGCACTTTCCTCGTTGGAACAGCGCCCCGAGGGGCCGGTCTGTCTCTACTCCGTAGTAACGGCCTTAGAAACTTAAAGTTTTTCTTTCGTGCTATTGATTTCTTATTGCTGTCTCTCGGTTTTGGTGCTATTCGCCTCCAGAAGACGGTGAGGCGGTCGTGGAGGTTCGTTGCGGACTTGGGCTCGTCATAATCGCGTGGTGCTCCCACCGCTGAGAACGACAATTGGCCTGCTTGTAGGCGCTCGCGTGGGGATTCGACATCGGTCATCTATTTTGACTGTTTAAATATAGTGGTTACATAGTTGTTTCCCATTTTCTTCTGACTTTGAGGTAGTGCGTTACTACTAAGCCGGTGGATTTCATAGGGTGAATATGGCGGACGAGGACCAGATAGAACGCGAGTGGAATGAACAGGGAGAGTACGCGGAGATGTATTCAACCGAGGAAGCGTACGACATACTGGCGTCGTTGCCGAAGCAGGTCGGTATCGCGTCGGACATCTCCGATGCGCTCGGCTGCTCGACGCTGACCGCGCGGAACAAACTCCAAGAGTTGCGATTCGAGCGGAAAGTCGAAAAGCGGGATACGGGCGGGCGAACCGTGTTGTGGTACATCCCCGACGAGGACGATAAGGAGAGCGCTGACGCCAACGAGACGGCGGATACTGACATGGCCCTCAAGCGGTTGTCCCGCGAGATAGACGGGCCGATTACGCTGGCTGACGGCACCGTGTACGAGAATGGTGACAAACACTCGGTCGAACAACCCGATACAAGCTAGCTGTCCATGAACAAGCGCCAGCAGGCTGCACTCACGCGGGTGGCGGACGCTCTCGACGCTTCCGAGAACGTCCGCGAGCTTGCCCGTGCGTTCGCTCATCACGCGTTCGCTGCGGTATTGCACGTGAGTCAGTCAGTCGAAGCGATAGCTGCGAGCGCGGTGTATGCTGCGTTCCGCCGCACTGACGACACTCGTACGCTGGATGAGGTGAGCGGTGTCGCCGACATGAATCGGATTGTGCTTGGCCGGTCGTACAGGCACCTCACGGACGAATCGCCGTTGACCTCGAACCTGTGAGTCCCCATGAATTCGTGTCGCGGTTCGCTGGGCCGTTGGATGTGAGTGGTGAGACGAAACCGCGAGCGCACGAGATCGTGGCTGAGAGTATCGAGGCAGGACTATTATCAGGGGTGAAGCCTCCGGGGTGGCCGCCGCTGCGTTATATCTCGTGGACCATGAGCAGGATGGCCGATTCACCCAACGCGAGGTCGCTGATGTTGGCGGCGTATCCGAAGTCACCATCCGGCATCGGTGTGCTGAACAGACGCAACTGCTGGATGCTGAGAAGGTCGGGAATATAGCTCCAGCGCGATTACGTGTAAACAGGCGCAAAGCCTCGCCGTTCGCAGCGGGGATACGCGCCGTAAGCTTTCCCGTAGTAGTGTGCAACCGCCAACTACCCGGCAGTAGCCGAACTGGGGTTCGACCGGAGCGGTTAAGCGTCCGGTCACCCATAGTATGCATGGATGCCAAAGAGTACCCGTCATGCGGTCTACGAACTCTATTACCACGTAGTGTTCGTGCCGAAGTACCGGCAGTCGGCACTGACGGGGAAGGCAGAACCCCTCGAAAGCATCTTCAACGAGATTTGCGAAAGCAAAGGCATCGAACTGGTCGAAGCCAAAATCATGGACGACCACGTTCACCTGTTCGTCGGCAGTCCACCGAAGAATGCGCCGTCGCTTCTGGTCAACTGGCTCAAGGGCATTTCAGCCCGGTGGTACAATGACCGGCACGACGACCGTATCAAGTGGACTCGTTCGTACTACGTTGGGTCCGCCGGAAGTGTCTCAAAAGAAGCGATTGATCAGTACATTCAGGAGCAGTACGAATGAAGCGCGTCAACGTCTTCCGCGTCGTTCCCCGTTCAGAATCGGACGCGGAGTGCCTTCGGCGGCTGTTGGACGCTTCGGCGTCCTTGTGGAACGAAACCAACTACGGGCGACGGCAGTATCTCACCGACCCGGACATCGACGCGCCCATCTGGGAAGCCGACGACCACTACGGTGCGTACAAAGATGTCGTTGGCAGTGCGACCGCTCAACAGGTCGTGCGGAAGAACGACCAAGCGTGGCGCTCGTTCTTCAAGCTCAAGGAGAGCGGGGAAGTGAACGGGCTTCCCGGCTACTGGGGCAACGAGGACGAAGGCCGAACGTTACGAACGTACATCCGCAACGACCAGTACACGCTTCGGTGGGCGACGGGCAACCGCGAACAGTCCATCCTCGATGTCCCGGTCGGCAAGCAACTGAAAGAGGAATACGACATCGGCTACCGCGAACGTCTCCGTCTCGACGTTCATGGCGACCCGAAGTGGGACGGCGAAGCCGGGCAACTCGAACTGTACTACGACGAGATGAGCGACCAATTCAGAGCAATTCAACCAGTCGCCGTCGAAGATTCTCGACTGGATTCACCACTGGCGGACGAAACCGCCGCTCTGGATGTGGGCGCAAACAACCTCGTTGCGTGCAGTACGACCACCGGAACGCAACTGCTGTACGAGGGGCGCGACCTGTTCGACCGCTTCCGCGAGACAACGCGAGAAATCGCCCGATTGCAGGCGAAGCTCCGCGAAGGCCGGTATTCGAGCGACAGGATACGGCGGTTGTACCGGCGTCGGACGCGGCGGCGCGACCACGCACAGGACGCCCTCGCCCGCGACCTGATGGAGCACCTTCATGCCGAAGGCGTTGCGACGATGTACGTCGGCGCTCTCAAGGGCGTTCTCGACAAACACTGGTCGGTCGAAGTGAACGCGAAAACGCACAACTTCTGGGCGTTCCGAGCGTTCATCGACCGTCTCGCGCACACCGCTGCCGAGTTCGGTATCACGGTCGAAGTGAAACCGGAAGCGAACACCACGCGGGAGTGCCCCGACTGTGGCGAACGGGAGGATACCGTTCGGTCGGGCGACTTGTTCTGGTGCCCGTGCGGCTACGAGGGACACGCCGATTTGGACGCTTCGGCAAAGTTCCTCGCACAACAGACGAACGGCGAAGTTGGGTCGATGGCACGGCCCGCACGCCTCAAGTGGGACGACCACCGATGGTCAGAGCTACCACACTCTCGTCCCAACGAGGTTCGTGCGTACCAGCAAAAGACTTCCGTAGGTTCGACGGCGTAGGCCGTCCGAACCCCCTACCGGAGGAATCCTCGCCCTTCAGGGCGGGGAGGATGTCAAAGGTCGCGGGCTTGGACCGTTTTGCGGTCGTTGTCATCTGCGCGCTGGGCGGCGTCTGCGAGCAGGTCGCTGACTTCGCTATCGAGCGCGTCGTAGAAATCACTGGAAACGTTCATCTCGCTCAGTTCGTCCTTCACGGCCGCTTTGACAATGGTATCTGCCACAGACGCGCTCTCGCGGCCAATCTGTTGAAGGTGTTGATATTCGCCGCTCTCGTTGGCTCTCCTGTGAGAATACAGTTGACATTCGGTGTTCGGTTGTGGTTACGGTAGTAACTTTTAACTGGTTTGTCCGCGCAGACCGGAGTAGATAGTATGTCCGGGCAAACTGGACACTCCGGCTTGGAGCGCACCGGTTCTGAAACCGACCGTAGTACCGATGTTGACACACCCGCCGTTGCCTCACCGCCGACTATCGCGGCGATCAATCAGAAGGGTGGAGTGGGCAAAACAACAGTCGCTATCAACCTCGCGGGAGCACTGAACGAACGCGGGCATGACGTACTGTTCGTTGACCTCGACCCGCAAGGCAACGCGACTGAAGGACTCGGGCTGGCTGACACCTTCGAAGCACAACCACCGTCGCTGTACGATGCGCTCACTGACGCTCAGCAGCGCCACGTGACGCCTAAACTCATCCACCCCCACCCGGATGGGGAGATGGACGTGCTGCCGGCGAACATCGACATGGCGACGATTGAGGCCGACCTGACGGTGACGCGGCGGGCGGGCGAACAGTTGTCACTCGCACTCGCGGAGGTACATCAGCTGACCGATGAGCAACGCGCCGAACGAATGCGGACAGGGACGCGTGCACCATACGATTTCGTCATCGTGGACTGTCCGCCGAACCTCGGACACATGACCGACAACGCGCTGTTCGCCGCGCGGAACATCATCATCCCGGCGCTCGCTGAAGGCACCAGCCAGCGCGCCATCGAGTTGATGAACGATTACCTCGCGCAGATCGAACACGAGTACGACATCACGATCCACGAGCGTGCACTCGTCGCTAATCGCGTCGAAGCGACGGCTGTAGCAGATGAGATGCTGGAGTATTTCGAGGCGGCGTCGACGAAAGCGTTCGGCGACGTTCCTGTGTTCGAAGTGCGAAAGCGGGTCGCGCTCCAGCGGGCGTCCGATGCTGGTGTTTCGCTGTTCGCTTACGACCCGGAAAATCGGGATCCGAACCGAGATATGTGCGCGGTCTTCGATGATCTCGCGGCGGCTCTTGAAACGAGCTTCGACGAAGATGGTGCGGACACACAGCCGGAAACGAGACCGGCACCTGAACCTGAAGGTGATGCACAATGAGTAACGAAGATGATGCGGATGACACCCAGAGTCGGGCGGAGCGGCTTACCGACCGACGCTCACGCTCACGAGAGCGCACCCGTTCCGCGTCTACTGAGAGCGATACTAGCGCCGAGAACGATGACGACCAAAGCGGACAGTCCGGACAAACCGGAACAACTGGAGAAACCAGCCAAAGCGGACAGTCCGAACAAACCAGCCAATCCGGTCAAGAAAGCGATTCCGATGACGACGAGACTCTGTGGTCACAAGCCGGCGATGAGAACGTGAAACGCGAGAACACTGCGCTCTATATGTATCTCGACCCGCGACTGCACGACGCTGTTATTGATGTCTTTGAGGATGTGCGGTACCACTACCGGAAAGCCTACGATGTCGAATTGCAGAAAAACCGCCACGTCTACCCCCTCATTCTCGAACACGGCATAGAGCCAGTCCGCGAGATGTCTGAATCACCGTCTGAGGTGCGCGACGCGCTTGATGCGAACCCGTACACACCTGTCCCAGCCGAGGTGACTGCTGATGCGTGAGACGGCCAACACACGCCGAGAGCGCCACTTGCGACACCGCGGGCGTCCGCGAACGTTCCCCCGTGTCGGATGGGGACCTCGCGGCCTACGCTGTCGGCCCGGCGAACAGTACCATGTCGCCTGAACGTCGGGAACGACATCCGAGAGCGGCCGAACAGCGCTCGGAGAGCAGCGGTGAGCTACTCTTCCCGGCAGTCGGGTTCATTATTGGAACTGTGGTTGGATGGCTCGCATACGTCTTCGCCGCGCTCGTGGTGCTGAATTACCTCGTGCGACTGGACGCCATTATTACGATTGCCGGCCTCTCTCCCTCGACAACGTTCTGGGTAGCAGTTGGCGTGCTCGTCGTGATTGCGTTCGTTCTGTTTGGGTGGCCGGGAACTGTTCTTGGCGGCTGGGTGTTGATGGCTGGTGTCGTCGCTGCGATTGCGACGTATGGAGTCGGCTGGACGCAAACGATAGTCATTGTAGAGGGTCTGACGCTCGTTTTCGTCGGCATTGCGGCTTTCGTGAAAATGGTCTCGACATTGCCTACATGGGCCGTCTTCTATCTCGATTTCGACAGGCGAAGACGACGGTAGAGATCTCTACTACCCGCCTCGCTCATCAATGAAGAGCAACAGAACACGTGCGTATTCTTCATGTGTCCTCTTATGCTCGCGTTCGGTCATGGATGCGATCACGCTCCGGCCAGAGCCGGAACCATCGAAGCGTTGGACGACGAGTACGAGGAACGTGAGTTTCGCAATCGCACGCTCTACCTTCGGCATCTCGCCAGAGAGCCCGACGCGATTTTCGACGAAGAGGGTGCGACAATCGACGCTGCCGAACGGTTGACGGACCATGACGAACAGTTGGCGGATCATGACGTGACTTGAAGACCTCGATGAGCGGGTGGAAGACCTCGGAGAGCAGGCCCGGCCGTTCTCGTGGTCATCGCGGAGTTCGTGATTCGGTACTGGCTTTCCTATGCGGATTCTCGGGACAGTCCATAGTTTCACGCGAGTTCTTCCCAATAGCTGAGATATACAGCGTCCGAGATACAGGGCGCGTATGCAGCACTACCGACTCAACTGTCACACGTGCCTGATGAACAAGATAGAATCTCAGAGTTCCTTCTCAATAACATACCCCCACTTATCGTAGTCCTGCTCCTCGTAGTAGTTGTGAGTATCCTCCTTGGCGAGGGGCGAGGCAAGCGAGATGTACTCACAACCTCGTTCTTGAGCCCACTCTTCGGTAAAGCGAATGAGTGCAGTTCCGTGTCCTTCTCGTCTTCGGGGTTCGTCGACCACGAGATCGTAGAGCCATGCGTGTCGAGAGTGGTGTAACATCCCCGCAATGAGAACTCCAGCGACGGCAACGATCTCGCCGTCGTCATATCGGCCGAATAGATGATAGTCCTCGTTGCCGGTCCAATTCAAGACCTCTTCTGGGTCAATATCGATCCAGAGCTGGCGGAGAATCGGAACCGCCGCCCGACGCTCGGTCTCCATTTCTAATTCGCGTATCTCCATACGAACACCTGAATAACGGCATACGATTGGCTGACAACTAAGTCCTGCCGGGGAGGCACTGAAGCATGGACGTTCTTCGACTACTTGACGAACTCCGTGTCCTGGCTCAGGCTGGCCTGTTCTGGGCGGAGCGCAACGACCATCCGTACGATAAAGAGCGCTATGAGCGCATTCTTGAACTCGTCGCTCAACAGTACGACGAGACGTTGAAGGTGTCCTCAGAAGAGGTCCACGAGCGCCTCACCCGTAATCTCGGGTATGTCACCCCGAACATCGGCGTCAAGGCAGCAATCTTCGACGAGGAAGGACGGATATTGCTGATGGAGCGCCCTGACGAACCTGTGAAAGGGACATGGGATATCCCCGGTGGCGCGGTCGAACCGTTTGAGGGACCAGCTGAAACTGCGGTGCGCGAGACACGCGAGGAAACCGGCCTTGATGTCGAGACTGTTGAAGTGGTTGACGCCTACCCCATGGAATCCAATGCACTCAATCCACACGGCCACGTCCTTCTGCTGTACCTCTGTAAGAAGATTGGCGGGACATTGCAATTGTCAAGAGAGGGGATGGATCTCCGCTACTGGGGTATCGAAGACGTTCCCGAATGGACGCTCGAATTCCAACAGCCAGCGCTTGATGCACGTCAGCTATGGGCCAAAGAGAAATAGATACAACATCGGTTCATTTTCCTGTTTCTCTCATCGGGGCAACCAACACCTATGGATTCGTGAGGACAATCGTACGGCATGGCAGATTCACTTACCGTTCTCGGCTACTCAGATCTTGAGGGAATCTACGACGACCCCGAGCGCGTCGCCCGGCTTGCCAGTTTCCTTACCGAGCAGCGCGACGGCGCGACGCTCACCGTCGGTGCGGGTGATAATACGGCACTCGGGGTTGCGGCGACCGTCTCACATAACAAAAACGGCGTTGACTTGCCGACCCCCACTGGACGTGCGCTTGCGGCCCCGTTCTTTCAGGCTGTCGCCCCTGATGCCGAGACATTTGGTAATCATGAATTCGATCACGGCCCCGACAATATGCGCGAGTCCGTTCACGGCCTCCGAGCAAACTGGACCTGCGCGAACCTCTACGACGACAACGGACTATTCGGGGTGGAATCAGGCGTCCAACCAATGCGTGTCGTCGATACTGCTGTAGGTCGCGTCGGTATTTTCGGCGTGACGACCCCACAACTTCCGGAGATCACGCCGAGTGCGGCTGATCTCCGTGTAGACGACCCGGTCAAGGCCGCTTGCGCGGCCGCCACTGACCTGCGCGAGCGTGCTGACTACGTGGTAGGACTCTCGCACTGTCGCTAGTTGTCCACTTTGGCTCAACAGCCCAATAGCTGATACGTTGTAGGAATGAAGCGGATGAATCAGTGACCTG
>NZ_JBNTJU010000045.1:0-13763 GCF_051195015.1 Halococcus sp. AFM35 | reverse complement strand
GATGTCGATACTCGGAGGAAAGGAACCAGAATCACGTGCAGAGGCATCTACGAACGGACTGCGCTAAACACATACGAGTATTGTTCTTAGATCCGGCGTATCTCCTTATCGTCAGGTTCGATAGCCGCAACATCCATCTTGCTCAGGGGCCTCCACTTCGACTTCAACGAGGTAATCCTCATGGAGGCTTGTTGAATTGTTCCGGGGCACTGTTAACTTAGTCGGTTGCTCGGCTTGGCAAGATCGTTTGACTCAGCGAACTGTGGCTAAAATACTGGTCGTATCTCAAAGCCGTCTAAAGTCGAGTAGTAACTGACTCTGTGGAAGCGGAGTCACCTCTGGTAGCCTACACGAGAGGTGCCCCATGCACGCCACAATCGACGTGCGGTTCGAACTCAGCATTGATGACGACAAAACACTACCGCTCGCCGCGCTCGGTGAGGAACTCACCGAGCAGGACATCGAGGCCACGATCCTCGAACAGCTCGTCGCAAGCCTCGACGAGCAACTCGTCGAGGCGCTCTGTGGTGAGAAACACGCCCGCGGCAACGGCGACGAACGCTTCCAGCGCCGCGGCACCAAATCACGCTCGGCAGTCACAACCGCTGGCGAGCACGACTTCGACCTTCACTACGTCGAGGATACTGCCGCCAACCACGATGAGGAATCGTACTTCCGGCCCATCGAGGATATCATCAGCTTCGACGGGCAAAAACAGTATCAGCAGGACATCGCCTTCCAGAGCGTCGAGCGCGCCACCACGCTCAGCTATCGTGACGCCGCCAAGGACAGCGACGGCATCTGAGTGGTCTGCAAAAGAGTTGAATCCCTCCAGAACATATGTGAGAGGCCGTGCTGAATCGCTGGACGGCGCTGGAATGAAGCGGCGTCGGTATCCATATTGAGCAAGGGTTCATAACTTACGCAGATCACTCCGATGCCGTCGCGTTCCACCATCCACCGCCGTGTCAAAGAATACGGCAGTAAACTCGGCGACTATACCGTATGCCGGAAGTTTTGATACCCCAGCGAACTAGTCGCCGATATGGCTAAGGAAGGGAACAAGATTCCCGACCTCACGAAACGTCGAGTCCGCGAGCAACTCGCGGACGAGACAGATCCGAAGGCGATCAAGCGGCTCACCGCTGCTCGCGAGTATCTTGAAGGACTCTCTCCGGCCGATATTGAAGCCAAATACGGCTGGGACCGCCAGACCGTCTACAACTGGTTGAACCGCTTCGAAGAGCGCGGCTTCGACGCCGCGCTCTACGACAAACCTCGTCCCGGACGTCCATCCGAACTCAGCAATGAACAGTTCGAGCAGTTCGCCGCTGTACTTCATGAGCCACCTGAAGAAATAGGGTACGACGACCCAGCATGGAGTTCAGCTCTCGCCCAGCACTACCTCATCGAAGCGTTCGATGTCGCTTTCTCCCACCGTCACGTTTGTCGATTGATGAACAAGGCCGGGGTCTCACCGAAGAGACCCCGGCCAGAGCCGGCTTCTGCCGACGAGGACGAGCGCGAGGAGTTCGAGGAGACGGTTAGAAAAAAGTAGGCCGCCGTGATGAGGATGCGACGGTTGTCACAATTGATCAGACGCGGAAAGCGGTTGGGGCGGACCTCTATACGGCATGGTACCCGGTTGGCGAGAGGCCGACCGTGGGCGTGTCGGCCTCTCGCGAGGGTGTGAATCTGCTGGGAGCAGTCACTGAGTACGGTGAGACGACGGTGTTGGAGTGTGGCGGATCGTTCACCGGTGAGGTGACGATCCGCTTTCTGGAGCATCTCCAAGCGGAGTTTGGCGAGAAATTGGTCGTACTGTTGGATCAGGCGACGTACTTCACCGCCGCGGCGGTGAAGCACTTCGCCGCCGATGAACCGATTGAGCTGGTGTATTTCCCGACGGGATCGCCGGACCTGAATCCAACCGAAGAGTACTGGCGACGACTCAAACTCGCCTTAGCAAACCGCTACTTCGGCAGTTGTGCCGAGATTCGCTCAGCAGTCTGGACAGCACTCGAATCAATCAGTCCACCGGGAGTCTATCAATATCTCTGTCTCTGAGTATACCTCCACAAGCAGCTCGCCGGGACGAACGCCGACACAGTACTCGCTGACGGAACCAAGTGTCACAGCCAAGACGACGCTACCGCATACAACGACGTCCACGTCACACTCGGCCAAGACGAGGACGACGCAACCAGTCTCCTGGACGTCTCGGTCGACGACGCGTGGGACGACACCGCCACCGCCCTCGATGAAACCGAGGCGGTCACTGACGACGCGACGGTCGTCAGTGACGCCGAAGAGGGACTCGTCGAGGCGTTCACCGCCGACGACCGCCGCCACCAACCTGATCTGGTCCACGTGGCTCGGACGACCAGCTACAAGCTCTGGGAAGACGGTGCGTTCTCCCTCGAAGAGCGCAAGCAGATCGTCTCGGAGGTCACAAACGACCTCTTTCACCTGAAGAACTCGGTCGAGAAACATCGTCCGAATGAGGAGTGGGCGGCGATCCGCGAGCGGATCGCCACCACGAAACAGCGCATACGCCATCTCGCGTGGCAACTGGAGCAGCTCTCCTCACCGAAGACCGCAACGTATCTGCGGAGGTGGCTCCCATCGATGATTCTATTCGCTGAAGAGGCCACAGAAGGGTTCGAGGTGCCGTGGACCTCGAACCCGGTAGAGCGAGCGATGGGAGAAGTCTCGAAGCGGTGCAAGCATCAGTGGATGCGGTGGACAGCCGCCGGATTAGAGGCACTGCTTCAGTTACGACTCGTGAACTGTGCCAACCCAGACCATTACCAGTCGTTCAAGCACGATCTGCTTCAGCGCTCAACCAAAACATCAATCAGGTGTGACCTCTCAGTCGAGGCTACCAGAGGCGAACTTTAGACGACTTTGTGACGCGACCAAAATATTGTGTATCTGAGGACCCCAATTCAGATGTTGCTGACCCCGAATACCCGAGGCCATTTATACCATGCAGCATATGTAGTTGTTAGCTTTATACTATAGTCGCACGGTTGCAAATGCAATGGATTTCGAATGGACCCAGGAACACAAGTTGATACGCCAAGCAATCAGTGATATTGCTGCTGACTATTCAAGAAATTATTGGCAGAACGTCAGGGAAGAACGACGTTTCCCCGCTGAATTTTATGATGATCTTGCAGAAGGCGACTGGCTAGGTGTCGCATTTCCTGAGAAATATGATGGGCAAGATATGGGTCTTCTAGAGATGGTCTTGATAATCGAAACCCTTGCTGAGTCTGGCGCTTGGATCGGGGCTGTTACACTTGTCGGCGGGCCTGTTTTTGGCGGCTTCTCCATCCTCGCACATGGGACAGAAGAACAGAAACAGCGGTATCTTCCCAAGATTATTAACGGTAATACGACGTGGGGATTAGGCGTGACAGAAGCGAATGCTGGGCTAAACACTACGAACCTCACGACATTTGCTGAACGTAACGGTAATGAATTTATTATAAATGGGGAAAAGCAATTCATTTCTGGATTAGAACACGCCGACAAAATGTTGCTCTTAGCCCGCACGGCCCACAAAGAAGACGTTGAGATGCCCGCCGACGGCATCACGATGTTTATTGTGGATCTCAACGACAATGCTATCGAATACAGCGAGATTCCACTCGACATTTACTATCCGGAACGCACCTATCAAGTTCATATTAACAGTCTTCGTGTTTCAGAATCTCAGATTCTCGGAACAGAAGGCGATGGACTTAGACAAATGTTTGATACCCTAAACGCAGAACGAATTGTGCTGGGCGCCTGCACGTGGGGAGCCGGCAAGTCGACCTTAGAGAGTGCAGTCGAACATGCTAAAGAACGGGAAGTCTGGTCACAAGCAATTGGCGGACATCAAGCTATCCAACATCCACTTGCAGACGCGCATGCAGACCTAGAAAGTGCTCGGCTTGCCTTGGAAAAGGCCGCATGGCAACAGAGCACGCAAACCGGCGATGTCGGTGAAGCAGCGAATTTAGCGAATTTGCAGGCCGGGAAGTCTGCTTTTGAGGCTGCCGAAGCGGCTATGACAACCTTCGGCGGTATGTCGGCGTCTGCTGAAATAGGTATCTCTGCCGCATGGGAGTTTATTCGACACGCTCGAACTGTGCCAATCAGTGAGGAGATGATCTGGAACTATCTTGGGACACACAGTCTCGATCTTCCTCGTTCTTATTAAAGAGCGAAGCGTCGCGTCTCCCGCTGAGTGTAGCTTCAACCAAGAATCTACAGGTATATTGTCTCTGGGCGCGTAACTACTGGAATGAGTGCGAAAAATACTTGTCAACCTCTCTAAGGAAGACCGCAATACACTTGAGTGGTTCATCTCCACGGGTGAACGGAGGTCCGAGGACAATACGCGAGCACGAATTCCCCTGAAAGTAGATGACGAGCTCACTGATCTCCGCATCAGTGAGCACGTCGGCTGTCACCCCAAAACAGTGTTCAACACGCGCAAAGCTACGCCAAGCGAGGGCTCGCGGCGATTCATTGCCGCAAGCCCGACCGCGAATACGAACGCAAACTTGACGGGAGAGCTGAAGCCCACCTTATCCGACTCGCCTGCAGCAAACCACCCGAGGGACACGCTCGCTGGACGCTGCACCTCCTTGCCGACGAACTCGTGACCCTCCACAAGATCAACTTTACTCGACGAGGTCGCGGAGATATGCGGCGAGCAGCGGCGTCAGCCACTGGTAGAAGCCGCCAGACGAGAGCGTCTTGTCGGGAGTAGCGTTGTGGGCACGACGGAACGCGGCGAGTGTTCGGCTCTCGCCTGCGGCGAAGCCGACACAAGCGCCCAGACCATCGCTGGAACCTGGAACTTGCCGTCGCGTTCGACCACACCGACTGCCTTGGGTGGTCTTCAAGCGCAGTCAATGGAAAGAGTGTACTGAGCCGGCGTTCAATTCGATCCGAGGAGGATTCTGGAGTTACACCGAATTCCTCCTCACTCCGTTCATGAACCGATTTCGCTTCCAGCCGCAATCATGTGAGTTTGTTGTTATCTAAAGGCGAATGACTTGATTTCATTCAATACTACACCAGAGGGCTACTATAGATCTCTAATGCCCAATGGCCCATGGATATCCACTGGTACTTTGCGAAGTATGGCCTTGTGACCTCCGACTGTCGCTTGTCGTGACATCGCCTGAGTCCGTACCCGTATGCTGGAGAATGTCGTCTATTCGTAAGATTGTTGCAGCCGTTTCTAGTGCAGTCGTGAGACAGTGTCGCTTCACAACTGTTGGTTCAAGAATGTCTGCTTCCAGCATATCCCGCAATTTGCCAGTCGATGAATCAACACCGACCATTGGATTATCTACATGGCGATTTCGAAGTCGAGGGAGAAGCTCTGATGGATCACGACCAGCATTATTGATGAGCGCTCGCGGTATGGATTCAAGGCTACTGGAAAATGCTCTGATCGCAAGCTGTTCACGGCCACTGATAGTATTTGCATACTTCGAGAGGTCCATCGAGAGGGCTGTCTCAGTTGCCCCACCACCAGGAAGAATACCTCCACCCTGAACTGTTCCCTGAACAACCGCGGTACAGCTTTCAATAATGCGTTTGGTTTCCTCAGCAACATGCTTCGTTCCGCCACGCAGCAATAGCGATACTTGCTTGTCCCCAGATAGACCAGCAATAATGAGGAGATGGGCCGAACCTGCTGATCGTTGTTCAACTAACCCAGCAATACCGATATTAGTCCGGTCAAGATCGCTGATAGACTGCACAGCCGTCGCTGCTGTTGCACGAGCGAGAGCATCGAATTCATCTTGCCGAGTACGTTCAGCAGCAAGAATACCCTCTTTGGCTAGTCTCGTCCGAATGGCATCGTCAATCGATTTCTGACAAAAAAGTATGTCTACATCAAGATTAGCAAGAGTTTGTGTAATTTTGTTTTTGGTATCAGATTCATATTCCTGAAGTGAGTCGAGTTGCTCTGGAGTAGAGATAGTTACCTGATCAATGTTATCTGGTGGTCCAATGTCGATTTCAGCGTCAACTAGAGCAAGGCGAGCGTTAGTAAGTGTAGATGGAGTGCTGGTCTCGAGCATTTCGATTGTTGTCGAGGAAGCATCCATGTCCACGAGTATCCCGTCTATGAGTTCGGAATCTCGCAATTCACCGCCAGGGAATGCCTTAGTGGTAATAGAAGAAGTCCCAGGTTTGCTATTGCGACCAGCAGCATGCACAGCATCTGTTGTGAGAGTTGAAAAAAGATTGGTCGCTTCAGCACCCCACCTTCCGGTCACTGCAGTTTTCGCGACCGCTTGCAATAACTCATTGTCCTCCAGTGTGCAGTCAGCACGGTATTTGTCTAATCTCTGTAAGGTGTGGGAAGCTGCTCTGTAGTATCCCTTCAGAATCACTGTTGGGTGGAGCCCATCGTTCAAGAGGTCTTCTGCTTTTGAGAGTAACTCGCCTACAAGGAGAACTGTAGTGGTCGCACCGTCTCCAATGATCTCTTTTTGCTCGTTTGCAGCCTGAGCGACCATCTGAGCTGCCGGATCCTCAATATCCATTCGATCAAGGATGCTCGCCCCGTCGTTCGTAACAATGACTGTCCCATTGGTACCGACGAGCATTTTGTCTCGTCCAGATGGTCCGAGAGTTGATCGAAGGGCTGTAGCAACAGCTCTGCCGGCGTCGATGTTCGCCTGTCGGGCAGCATCACCCGTTGTTCGTTTCAGATCATGGGTTATCCACTGTTGCCGGATTGAACGTGACATGTCTTTCCTCACTTAGAGGAGGACTATAACGGTTGGTCTTGTGCGAGCGGGCGCATTCACTTCGGTTTCTATCCATTTCAGATCATGTGTTCTATCTTCCACAATCGTTAAGACATCAATATCCGATATCCTGAATGGAGTTTACGAACCGGAGAAACTATGCCAGAAGTGAAATTTGAGGTTGATGTCGACAGTGAGCCAGACGAACAACCCGGACCGAACCCATTCAATCGATGGCACCCGGACATACCTGCAACCGTCAAGGCTGACCCGGGTGAGACCATGCGTCTCGAAGCGCTCGACTGGACTGGAGGACAAATCCAGGACAACGATAACGCAAACGAAGTCCGTGATGTGGATCTCACGCAGGTCCACTACCTAGCAGGTCCAGTACATGTAAACGATGCCGAGCCTGGTGATCTCTTGAAAGTCGAGTTTCTCGACATGGGACCACTCAATGAGCGCTCAGAGTTCGGATTTGCTGGCACCTTCTCACAACAGAACGGCGGTGGATTCCTCACTGATCATTTCCCAAAGGCTGCAAAATCGATCTGGGACCTCGATGGCTACACAGTCTCTTCACGGCATGTTCCCGATGTCCGCTACCAAGGGAAAATCCATCCAGGTCTAGCTGGGTGTGCGCCAAGCCAAGAACTACTCGAAGAATGGAATGAACGCGAGCAAGAATTAGTCGATAAACATCAACAAGATCCGGAATCGATTCATAACCACCCTACCGGCGAAGAGGAGCCCCCAGTTGCCAATCTCCCCACAAAAGAAGGAGCACTGATGGGAGAGATGGATCCAGACGAAGCCGAAAAAGCTGCAGAAGAAGCAGCTAGAACAGTTCCACCGCGTGAACACGGAGGAAACCATGACATCAAGGATCTCTCGATTGGCTCGACGGTCTACTTCCCAGTCTACGTAGAGGGCGCGAAATTTGGAGTAGGTGATTTCCATGCCTCGCAAGGTGATGGAGAGATTAATTTCTGTGGCGCGATCGAGATGGCAGCGTACATCGATCTCAAGTTCGACCTCGTCAAGGATGGTATGGACAAACACGGTGTCGATCATCCAATATTCGAGCCGGGAAACCGCGGACCCACGTTCGAGGACTACGTAACGTTCTGTGGATATTCGGTCACCGAAGATGGCGATCAGCACTATCTTGATCCGCATGTGTCCTATCGGCGAGCGTGTCTCCAGGCTATCGACTATCTAAAGAAGTTCGGCTACACGGGACAGCAAGCGCTCCATATTTTGGGAACAGTTCCTGTCGAAGGACGTCACAGTGGAGTTGTAGACGTGCCCAACGCTTGCTCGACGCTTGCTCTTCCGAAGGGCGTATTTGATTTCGATATCTCCCCAGAAAGCTTCGACAACGACAAAGATCGTGGTGATCTCAGTATTACGGACGATCCGCTCGTGTAAAATCTATCCCGTCGATCTGTCGACCGTAGCCTCAAGATAACCTCTGACGAGCCGAAATGAATTCATGGTAGCGATAATAGAGTACGTCCAGACATAGCGCAAGTCCAATTCGTACAAACGGGAAGTGTCAAGGAGCGATTGTATTGCCGTCCTCGGCGACGATACGACCCTCCTTCACGGCGTATCGCGGCGTTCGGTTCTCAACGATAGCCCACTCGGGCGAGGCGCTACGATGAACGACGAGGTCCGCAGGCGTTCCCTCCGCGATACCGTATCCGTCGATACCAAGGAGCTGTGCCGCCCTATCGGTCACGAGGCTCCAGAGGCTGGCGAGACCCTGATTCGTCGAGTAACCGTCGAGTTTGAATGATTCAACGAGTAGCGCTTCGAGCGCATCGACGTTTCCATGTACGCCCCAGAGGTCGTGGATTTGATCGGTACCGTGAGCCATCCCGAGACCAGCGTCCTGAAATCGGCGAATCGGCATCCCGGGTGGTGTGCTCTGATAGCAGGTAATAAATTTGAGCCGTGCCGCCGCGAACTCCTCCATCGCATCGCCAAGCCGTCCGTTCTCAGTTGATCCGTTCACGGCATCGGCGAGCGCATAAGCGTGGCTCGCGGTGACGTGGCCTTCGTAGCCATGCGCGATCGTCTCCGCAGCAAGTCGGGTGAGTGTGTCAATTCCTACATCTCCACGTTCGTGGATGTGGATGTCAAGGTCTGCGTCGGCTTCGGTTGCGACGTCGAACCATGTTGCAATCGTTGCCTCGCGGTCGTCGTTGAGCGTGGCGGGGTCGAGGCCACCCACGAGGTCAGCTCCGGTGTTGAGGGCGGCTCGCACGGCGTCCGCGGAACCGGCGTCCCGGCAAATACCGCGCTGTGGGAAGGCGACGATTTCGACATCGAGTCGATCAGCGAATGCTTCCCGAACCGACGCCAGCGTCTCGACGACATCTGTCCCGACGACACTATCGACGTATCCATGAGAGCGGATGTGGAGGACGCCGTTAGCAATCGCCTGCTCAGCGGCCCGTCGAGCGTTCGCCGCGATGGTTTCACGGTCCGTTGTGGCGAAGTACGCGGCGGTTCGTTCGATTGTGTCAGTTCGCTCGCTCCGATCATCGTTGTTCCGCGGGCGGCGGTCGCCGGTCGCCGAACGCGCCATATCGAAGTGAACGTGCCCATCGACGAGTCCAGGGGAAACGAGGTTCCCTTCGGCATCAAGTTCGGTAGCCCCGGATTCGGTAATCTCCGGATGAATCGCCACGATGTTGCCGTCGTTGACGCCAATATCGACGACCGCATCCCGATCCGAGACGTATGCATTTCGCACGAGGAGTTCGAGCGAAGAATCCATGCCGTTGATATTGGTTTACGCGGCATCCGACTATCGATATCGATGAAGCTCAACAGCCGAGATAGTTGCCAACGACCTCATTGACCTTGCCGATATTCTTGATGCATGAAACGACAAATCCGAACAGTATCCCGTGCTTATCGGTGATACACTAAAGTCCGCCGAGTATTACTCGTCCTTTGCTCTCTAATCCCGAGTACACTTGTTTCGCAGTTACAACGGTGAATCCGTACAGAGAGCAGAACAGTGGCCATTCGATATTTCTTTAAGTGATTCTGGCGACAAGATGTAGATACGAGAGAGGTGCTGGCCGAGTTCTTTGCTGTACTTCCATGCGAGAGGTCACTGAGTCGGTTGAAATCATGGCTGGCAGCTGAACCCTGCTTCAGTCCGGGCTCAGATTCCCGATCGCGTCATCGATGTCGAAGTCTTCAGTCGTCTCGGATCCCTCTTTAGTCCGGTCGACTTCTTCTTGCTCCTCGTCGATGTCGACCTCTGGACCCTCGTCGTCGGAGTACTCTGAGTGGACTCCCCAGGGCATGTCATCGCCTCCTTCTGGTGGCGTCTCTCGGCTCTCGATGACATACTGATTCGTGTAAGGTTAGCAATTTCATGGCTTACTGAAGCTCAGACCTTCAAGTGGTGACCGAAGGCCATTATACCTACTGGAGACAGGCTCGCACCGGCTCCGCTTCGGAGTTCTGGTTAGTTAATCCGTCTTTGGCTACATCCTCAACAGTGCAGTCAGCCGCTATCTACGCCCGTGTCAGTACCCCCGAACAGGACCTCCAGCGACAACTCGATGAGTGCCACGAACACATCGCCTCGAAGTTCCCCAAGGCCACAACTATCGACACATACACCGACGTTGTCTCAGGAACCGATGAACACGGTGGCGAACAGTACCGCAAACTCGACAGAGCTATCGAGAACGGTGACTACGATCTCGTCGCGGTTCACGAACTCTCACGACTCTCGCGGCTCGGTGCTGGCGAAATTCATCGATTCATCCAGCATTGCATGGAGCGAGGGACAACCGTTGAATCGCTCGATCTCGGTCTCTCGATTCACGTCGACGATCCACCCATCCAGCGAACCGTCTACACCATGATCGCCAGCATCATGGGCGACCTCGCCAAGATCGAGCACGAACAGAACCTCCGCCGTATCCGATCCGGGATTCGAGCCGCCCAGCGGACAGGGACGTGGACCGGCCGGCCGCCGCGGGGCTTCGTAATTGACGGGAATGGCATCCTCCACATCGATATTGAGGGCTTCCTCGAAACTCGTGAAGCGCTCCTGCGTCTGGAGCATGGCGAGCAACAGACGCTCGTTGCTGAGAGTTCGGGGATTCCACGGAGCACGCTCGTCCGACTGTTCGAAGACGAACAGCGCCGCGCGATCTATCTCGACGGAGTAGCTACTGATGACCGTCTCAATCGTGCTCTCGACGAAATCTGGACTTTCCCAAACTCGGTGCCAGGTGGAGCGAAGGTAAGGTCCAATTGATAAGTACTTCCATGGCCTGATCAGGCCCTGTTGAAGCAAATACAACGTCAGAAACGCCTATACGGGCCTAAAGACGAAACACGAGTGTGCCCAACGAGTTCGTGTACCCTTCCGCCAATCTGATCCTCGATCTCCATACACAGATCGTTAAGGAGGGTGATCTCACCGAACCGGGTGTTAGGTCGAAGGATGCGGTCGATTCGGCCCTCCAGTACGTTTCGGAGGGGTTCTTCGGCGAGGTACCGGACTCACTCCACCAGAAAGCGGTCCATCTGATGCGACTGCTTGTCGCCGATCATCCGTTTGTCGATGGGAACAAACGAACAGCACTCCGCACAGTGGTCGTTTTCTACATGCTGAACGGGTATACGTTCGAGTACGGTGACGAAATTCGTGCCCTCCTGCATCGGTTCGCGACTGACGAGACGGAGGTCGACACCGAAACAGCCGTCATCTACTTCCGAGCGTGTGCTCGTCGCAACTGATTAGTGGACGCAACGGATATAGCTGATAGAAAATGGCATCGAGTGTCGATTCCTCAACCAAGCCCGACGACGATGTCCGCCAGCTGTACGAGCAGTATCAATCGGCGACCACTGAGAAAGAACGCCACGAGATCGCACTCGAGATGGGACGACTCGATGCAGAGCGTCATGCCGACATCTACGCCGCGCTTGAAACCGAGTAGCTCGCAATAGCTCTTGTGTCGCCGTCTCCAAGCTCAACACGAGACGCTACCTTTTCGCCATCCCTGAGATCAACATAAATCGAACCCCCTTTCTACCAGTCTGGTAGAAACTATAGTTTCTCGCCACGTCGGTAGAGTGACTTTTTTAGACTGTCGCCTCAGTATCAAAGGGAGTCAAAATAAACGAACGGCGTTTCTCTACAGCCTGTAGATTAGCAGATACTTCTTTACAGGGCTCCTTTCAGGAATATTCAAACTCGATAGAACTCCCATCGTTGTGTTCATATATAGAACCGTCAGTGACCGCCAATCTCATTGCCAATTTGAGTCCGATAAACATTCATCATCGGGTCATTTTCGAAATCTTCGATATGAATCTCAATAACGGTCCAGCCTTCTGCTTTCAGCGCGTTCCTGAGATATTTGTCCTTCTTTTTCTGCTCCTTCTCAGTATGAATTGGACCATCAAGATATATAGCGATTTCTGCGTTTTCGTGGAATAAATCTGGAAGTGTGTAAGCGCTTATACTCGGCAAATCTACCTTGCCCTGTGGTTCAAATCCACTATACCCCCACTCCTTACAGACGATATCTTCGAGCCGCTTTTCCCAGAGGTTCGTATCTTCGTCGCCCTCCTCCTCTATTTCGTTGATGGGTTCGATTGGGTTCGCTATTGTTGGTTCGCGACCCATTCCCTGAATTAGACCCAGTGCCTGGTGACGGTTCAGCTCGTCATGGTAGAACTGATTGTAGTAGGTTCGAAGACAGTCATAGCAACTAGTTGAACACGCGCTCGGACAGCTTCCAAGGAGATCTTGGGCGGCGGTATGTACCTCCTCCCATTCGTCGATGAACTGTTCAAGAAGCCCACTACCGCCAGGCATTGGATCATAGAGAAAGAGCTGCCACATCTCCCCCTCGTCACTTGGAATCGGGAGCCAACGTAGGTCATCACGTTCCATATCGAAGAGATGACTACCGACGAGAGTCAGTGATTCCCCGAGGCTTACAGCGTCCCCCTGTGACTCTAACTCAGTGAACAGAAGCCCGTCTACATCGCTGTGAACGTGAAGTGCAAAGTACTGTGGTTCTTCGCCACAGCGTTCTTCGTGGTACTCGATGAAATCTTCGAGTCGGTCCTCACTCTCATATGGACTTCGAACGCCGCCACACACGACACAAATCGGGTAGCCAAGTGGATGGTCTCTCTCAGGTTGCTCTGGTCCGAAATTCAGAATAGTAACGAACTGGCTTTCTCGATGGTCAACAATTTGATCGGAGAATTCGTATCGATGACCTCCATCGTGCCGCTTGCGTAGAACACCAGCAGTTACACTCGGCATTCGGAAGCGGGTGTTCTCAAGTTCTTCGACGTGGCTAATAAACCGAAGTTGTGAGTCGACAAGAGGCAAAGAGGGGACATCTATCGCCTGAGGATTATTGTAACCGGCTTCTGCTTCTAACTTGTTTTTAACAGCAAACCGATCAGGATTGACCGCCCATTCGCGTGGGTTCTTAACCTCATCACTTGCAGGGAATTTGTAATAACTGACCTGATATTTCCCACCGTTCGCATAGATTCGATTTCCAGGGACGTGTTCATGGATTGCAATACTGTTCGAACGGTTGAGATCGAACTCGAATTTATCCCAGCCACGAGAGTAGGCTCGTTCAGCGGAAGCTACGACTCCTTCACGAGAAGTCGCATATCCCGGTAGGAACCCCTCTTCTGCGAGGATAGACAACGTGTACGTTCGGTATCCACGATCCTCGTCATTGGAGCCACTGGTCGAGTACGGACGAAGCGTGTCGATAGTACTCTTACATCTGTCTTTGAACCGTTCTTCTTCGTCCGTAAGCGTCTCACCTCGGACTTCCTTGTTGGCGAGGCGTCGGCGTTGTTCCCATGCCCATGTTAGTCGGTCCAACAATTCCCGATTCGAGTATATAAAACGCCCCGCTCATCCGCTTGCTGACCGTTCGTGCTGATGATATGGAACCCTCA
>NZ_JBNTJU010000044.1:0-14443 GCF_051195015.1 Halococcus sp. AFM35 | reverse complement strand
CCCTCACAAATCACGAACGGGACAACGATATCGCCAGTCCAACCATCACGCTATGAGAACTGTTCTGCACCACCGCCCATACGGACCCGAATATCCTCGACGAAGTCCTCGACCAAATCCCGCGAGATCTAGAGGCATCTGCAAGGCAATCGAGAATATACGTACGGTATCGACGTGGCGAGCCTGGGTTTTGGTTCACGAAGCACGAACTACGTATCGAGGTTTTCGAAGAGAATGTTGGCCCTCATCCGCCGATACAATGTGAGTTGTGCGGCGAATACACCACGGATGTCATGCAGCACCTCATTGAGTACTGCTCCGTACTAAAATAGCGGCTAAGGCTTGATCTGTATGGGGAGCGTTTAATGCTAAGTAGTGTACATGCACACCATCTAAACGGCTGTCTCGTCACCGGGAGTGTGCAACAAACGACGACCGTCTGCTGAATACAGCCTCTGACGGCACAGGAGAAAGGGGTGTTCCGCCGGGAACACCCCGACTGAGTCATTTTCAGCTCATCTCATCAGAGTAGTGTCGTCATCCAGAATGACCGACTCATCCACTCAACAAGACGATAGAATCGAGCCCCGACCCAACGAAAACACGCTTCTCTCCTGTCTATCCCGCCGATGGCTCTCGCTTCGCCTCCGATTCAAGGAATCGTGAGGCTCGCTTGAGATTCGTCCCGATAGCTTTCGCTATCGACGCGTTCTTCACATTGATTATCCCTGTGAACCGTGTTTTCTTCCCATCCTGGTGATACACCTCATTGATCAACGACTCAGCCCCGGCGCGTAAGTTCAGAAACTCTTGCTCTGCTGGATTATCTAATCGCTTGCGCCGGTACGCAAGCTCCAATTTCCGCTCGTAGAAACCGTAACTGTAGAACTGCTGTTGTTCCTGCACGAAGCAGTTCTCTTTGTGTGGACAGCCCTCACAGAACTCTTTGTCCATTCGGCCCGAGATGCGGCCACTCTCGGGCATGTACCGCTGCTCGAATGGTTCGTGTCCCGCAGGACACGCAACCATTCGGTGCCCGTCCCACTCCGCATCAGCCAGTGACAACTTCTCCCCAGAAGGCCGCTGTCCCGTCAATCCTGTGAAGTGCTGCGTGATCGCATGATCACCGCAGCGCGACTCCACGTCCTTGTGCGTGTAGCCACCGTCAACGAGGAGATCCGTTAACCCGGTCTCGTACGGTAGCTCCGCTACGTCTTCGGCCAAAAGATCGCCATCGTCCGTGTTGTTGGTATCAACGCGAATCGTCGTGATCAGTCGAAACGAATTGTCACCGTCACAGGTCTCGGCGACATTCGTTTTGTAGCCAGAGTGAGACTCACCGCCCTTCCGGCGGTGAGTCGCGTCCACGTCGTGTGGATTTTGCATCGAACCGCTACTGATCTCGTCGGGCTCTTTCAGCCCGACGCGATCTTGCGCAGGGTTGTTCGTCTCCGGCTGTGTTGTCTCATCACTGGCCTGCCGGTGATCCCCCTCATCCTTGCTGGATGTAAAGATTTTGAGTGGTTCCCAGCCCGGTGACGGTGAGTCACCGGGCGGGTTGCCATCGTCTTCATCGTGATCTTGGTCGTCGTCTTCGAGTTCAGGAATGCGATAGCACTGTTCATCGAGAACTTGCTGAAGGTGGGCAAAACTCTCCAGATCAGCGTATCGCTGGTCAGCTTCAAATCTGTCGACGAGCCAAGCAGCATGTTCGACGAGCGTTTCCATGGTTGAGTCGACCTCACCAGGCTCCAGTGCATAGGACAGCTCCAGATTCTCTGTGTCGGCGAATGTGTCGATGCCTGCGGGGAGTTTCTGGACGATCTCGTCAGGGAGATCGTCCAGGAAGTTGTGAACGACTTTGGCGATGAGATCGATCCGGGAGAGTTGCTTGATGTTGGCCTCGATGAACGTTGAATCCATTCGCTGGGTAGTAGCGTCGATCTCGAATTCTTGCTGGAGGTAGGTGCGGTGGTCCTGGAAGACCTCGTGCAACAGGTCGTAGTCATCAAGATAATTTCTGAATATGAGATGCGAGGAAGTTCTCGATCCACGAGACGGCGAAACTCACTCGATCGGTGAGACGTTCAAACAGATCCGTGACGAGAGCGCGGAATTCCTCCGCGCTCTCGACGATGAGCGGCGATGCTTCCCACCGGAGACTTTTCCAGACCGGCTCGATCGGGTTCAGATCCGGCGAACCAACAGGAAGGAACACGAGATCGATTCCAAGTTGATGCGCGCGCCTGCGCGTGTACAGGCAGATATGCGACGAGAAATTGTCCAAGACGAGCAGAATCCGCCCCACCGGATTCTGCTCGCGGACCCGTTCGAGACATGCACAGATCTGTTCTTTCTCCTGATTCTCGGGGAAACTCACCACACTCTCACCGTTGAGAGCGTAGAAGCCGACCGTTGGTTCGTCGTGACGAACCAGCGGTCGAGTGATGTGCGGGTCATCGACGTAGTACAGCCGCTGTGAGTTGTCCCAGGGCTGTGGCTGGGATGTATCGAAAAATCCGAGGACAGTTCCGCCGTCCGTGCAGATCTCGTCGTCGACGACCCAGCCTTCCTCGTCGTCACCGTCCTGTTTGTTGTGTGGCTCATCGGTGTCCTCGTCGAACGCGTCTCCGACGCGTTCTTCGAGGATTTCCTCGGCGTTCTCGGGCCGAGAGGGGCGCTTTGTTCGCGGAATCGCGCGTGAGAGACCGAGCTTTTTGAGGAATTTTCCGAGGTAGACTGGATGGTATTCGACATCGAACTCCTCGTTGAGAAGGTGCTGGACCTCCTGTGATTTCCAAGGCTGCCCCTTGCGGAGGAGTTCGAGCAGTTCTTCCTGCTCGTCTTCGCCGAGCTTCGGGGGCCTACCGGCCCCGAAGTTCGGCGTGAGGAGTCCGAGGCCTCCCTTGTTCCATCGTCGTGCCCACCGGCTGCTGGTTGATTGGGACTTACCGACGCGGTTGGCAGCTTCCTCTAGCGTGTCGCCCTCGTAGAGATTCTTGACGAACGTGAGACGGCGGACGATTTTGTCATCGTCCGCCTCGGAGAGCAATTGATCGAGATCCTCCTCGCTCAGGTGCCGCACGATCTCGATACGGCGGTCCTCACTCATTGCCCACTACTCGAACTCTACACCCATAACTTTCCCTAGGGACTAAGACCTGTTGCCTCTTCATATTCGATTAACCGACGGCGAAAATTGGTAAACGTCTTCGGACAGATGTTATCGCCAAGCGTCTCTTTTCCCAATGCGTTGCGAACCTGAAAATCGAAGAGATAGGCGTCTTCGAGCTGTTGATCAGAGAGTCCAAGCAGATGTTTAATGATTTCCAATGAGACCAGTTCATTGACTGGTTTGTTCGGACGGCTATATCCATCGTGGTAGAGTACCTCGAATTTCTCCTCATCAATCTGAGTAAACACATGCTCGTAAAAGTGAGAGGACCAGTGGTTCTCTAATTTCCTCATGACACCGGGCGGCAGCTCTTTTACTGGCGAAAAGAGCTGCTCTTGTTCGTGCTCATTGTTTTTTCTAAACATATGTTTGAGTCAGTCCGCTGGTTGTTTTCTTAATCCAATATAATAGTGCCACTAGCATATAGATTATGTAGTAAATTATAGTAGAACCGCTTGAAAGAATCCTATTTATTAGTGAATCGAATTAGCATTACTGATTATCCTACTAACTTCGTGAAGGTATCGAAATGGTCCCCCTTTCTACGGTGCCCTCAGCCTCTGAGTCGGTCACGCTGATCTCAATCAGTCACGGATCTGCTGCGTCAGAAAGAACGAACACTTCTGCGAATCCCTATAATAGACTCATTCCAAGACTATTGATCTTCTCTCCCACGTGAGTGAGGAAGATTTTCGGGGCATTAGGAAATCAGGGTTCGCTAGTGTCGGATAGGTTCGGTAGGTCTTTTATCGAATTCTATAATATTCGATATTATAATACATCATAAAATCTTTATGTTGATGTTGGTGCGACGATCACTGTCACCGTACGGAACTTCAGCACTCGACTTGATCATCCTCCTGCACTCAAATAAACACAGCATACTCGGCTTGGCAAGATCGTTTAACTCAGCGAGATGTGGCTAAAATATCGACAGGCTCCGCGTTCGGTTCATCGCAATGAACTCACAAATTAACCCCTAATAAAAACCACATCTACCATTTAATAGAGTATATGTATTAATGGCTGTAACAAATAAATCCGCGAAAGAGGACCACGAGAACTCACGCACCAGTTCATGCAGCTGCTCCCGTCGCTCCGCTCGCGGGAGCGACGGGGCAACCTTGTCGTTGATTTCGAGCAACGTCTCCACGAGGTACGCTTCTTTGGCATGATCGAGGCGGACGCTCAGTCCGCCTCGTTCGTCCCAAAATGCTACGTTCGCCCGTTCAGCGAACGTTACCAGTGTCCAAGCGAGAAACACTAACTGGAAGTAGCGCTCGATCGCCTGTTTTCGCTCCAGTTGGTACTGCTTGAAGCCGAATTTCGCGTTCGATTCCTCGTGGACCGTCTCAATGTTCCATCTCTGTTCAACGAGTTCGAGGATCTCGGCCGCCGACCGGCCGAGATCCGTACTCAGGTAGTGTCGAGTTGTGTCCTCGGTCTTGCTCGCGACGATCTTCACCGGACCGACGCCTTCGATTTCGACGACCTCGCTTGCGATGTCGTAGGTTTTCTCCTTCCCACGGACGGTGATCGTCGTCGATTCGTACTCCAGCGTCGACGCGAAGGCGTCGACGCGTTGGGTCCAGACGACACCTTGTGGCGAGACGTGTTTGTCGGATTTCAGCCGACAAACGACGTCGTGACCGTGGTTTTGGATTGTAGCAACTCTTTCGTCGCCGTAGTACGCGGAATCGAAAACGACGGTGAGAGCCGCTCCAGCCGGCAGCTGGAGCGGCGTAACGATCTCTTCGACGGCGATCTCGGTCTTTTTCTTGAATGGCTCGTCGAAATCCGACGCGAGATCCTCTGGAACGTACATGCGTGCGAGGTATGGAACGTAGACGTCGCCAATCTGGAGGCAAGACGTGACGATCTTGTTGCTTAATTCGGTCTCAGCAGCGACGGGATTGTACAACCGGGCGACGCCATCGGTGGCGTCGCCGGTTTTTGGAGCGAACGTATCGTCGATGTGGAGAAGTACGTCGTCACCAGCACCGACCTGAAGCTGGTCGAAGACGTACTCAGCGTGGAATTGGGCGAGATCGGTGGCTGACCAGTCAGCACCACCGAAGAAGTAGTCGTAGGCCCTGCGGGATTTCGCGTCCACGTCGGGACGCGAAATCCCTCGGGAAAGTCCACTAACGGTCCACTGCGTTTCACTGTGAATCAGCGCGCTCACGAGGTGTTTGAACGAATCGACGTTACGGCTGTCGGAGAATGCTGACTCAAATGTCGATAGAGCTTGTTCGAACCACGGCGGAAGACGAGTAACACCGAGCACAGGACGAAAACATCAGGACTACACCGGGAACCACCGTTCGGTCTCATGACCTACTGCTCGCTGACCAGTCAGCGAGCGTAACGCAGAGTTGCCAAGTCGAGAGCATAGGATTAACTTAGAACAACCAACCATATCGAGGACGACCATGAATCATACCGCTGTACAGAGAGTTTTTGTATTTTGGTTCGATAGAGATACTAATGGGAACGTATTTGGGTACTGCTGTATCTCGATTCCGCTCTAGCAATCCGTCAGAAATCCCAATAGGAGACGACGAAGTACGGAACTGTGACCGATGGGAGACTGATGATCCCCCCGTTGCTCTGGACGAACTAATCGCAATTTTTCGACGACGCGGACTTAGCGTCGGTGAGTCAGTGATGCTCCCTGTACACGAACCAGAGAGCCCGAATCTCACCGGCGATTATATCGGCTATCGGGAGGACGAGCACGGAAAGTCACTCACCTATCACAGTACCGATAGTGATATCTCAGAATACGTCGAGTATGAAGATGCCCCACGATCGGGTCTACTCTATCGACTCCGGTTTTGGGATCGACGATTCGAACTTTCACAGGGAGAGATCGGTGATTTGATCGACGACCGCCCGCCGTACAGGCAGAAACCTGTGACCGCCGAATCAGCGATGAGTGACGAAGAATATGAGACCTTCGTCGCTGACACCCTCCAGTTCGTCCGAACTGAACTCTTAGCTGAGCACGAGAGACAATTACAATCACGTATCGAACAGGGTGTCGAAGTAGAGAGGGACGGTAGCGGTACTATCGGATCCCCCCGACTCCAAATCGAGGATGGAATGGCTATCTGCCGCGTGAATCTTCCGCTAGCGCATTCTTTTCATCGAACGTATGAATGCGTTGAGGATGTGTACGGTATCTACGAAGGAAACACGGTTGTGCTGCTGTGGGAAACGGAGTCTGGGGATATCGAGTATCTTGACGGCATCGTGACCGTCATTCATCAGCGATCAATCGAGATTGATGTTTCTTTCGGGGTTCAGGATCGACAAGACATCGATTTGGAGGGGACAACACGGTCTGCACTCCGAGTTGTGGCGAAAGGTATTGCGGAACACCGAGAATACGAAGCGTTTGAGACACTATCACGGGACTTTGAATCTGTTCTTCGAGGGGAGTATGAAATGGAGTTCACCTCACCACTGAGTCTTCGGTTCAATCCGAAGTTAGAGCTGAACACGTATCAAGAACGCGCCGCTGTGGATGCACTCTGTGCTGACGATGTATTTTGTATCCACGGTCCGCCGGGAACAGGCAAGACTCGGACCCTCGTTACCATTATCGAACACGCAGTCGAGCAGGGAGAGACAGTTCTCGTCTGTGCTCATTCCAACCAAGCGGTCGACAACATCGTCGCTGGTGAGAGCGACGCACAGGAAACGGATCCTGCCTCTCTGCATCGGATCGCTCAGCGATTCGATACCAATGAGGAATTGCGAGACCTATCGCTGATTCGTATCAGCGGTTCTCCCCACGATATTGACCCACTCGTACGTCAACGCTATTTTGTTTCGACGGATCACATGGAAACGGAGCTTGGGGAGACGGATATCGTTGCATCGACAACCAACACAGCGGCTACTCTCGAGAATCAAGACGAAATTAATTTCGATCTCGTCGTAATCGACGAGGCAACGCAGGCATCAGGTCCTGCAACGGCCGTCCCCTTTGGATGGGGACGCCGCATCACACAGACTGAAGAAGGTCGGTTTCGCACTCGCGGTCTTCGAACCATTCTCGCAGGCGACCATAAACAACTCCCACCGTTCGTGTCTGACCCCGAAATGCGGGATCAAGGGCTTCATACATCGCTATTCGAACGATTGATGGATATCTATGATGTTGAACTCGCTCAAACGCTCTATCGACAATATCGGATGCACGAAGTCATAGCAGAATTTGCGAGCGAAGAGTTCTACGATGGAAGGCTGGAGCATGGAGATCACAACCGAACCGCGACGATCGATGATCTTGCTCCTCTTCTCGGGATCGACGCCGCTACCGGCGAAGAACAACACGAAGATTCGAATTCGTATTATAACTCGACGGAGGCGCAGTACGTTGCTGTGCAAGTCCAGAAGGCTCTCAACCACGGTGTTAGCCCATCTGATATTGGAGTCATCACGGGATATAGTGATCAACGAGGGAAAATCAAGGCAATGCTGAGGCGGGAGCTCGAAGATGAGAGTCACGATGCAATCGACGTCGAAACTATCGACAAGTTCCAAGGAGGTCAGCGAGAGGTCATCATCGTCTCGTTCACTCGATCAAATGCTGCCAACGATTCCGGATTCTTAGAGCACCCTCCTGAAACTGGACGGAAGCGTCTCAACGTCGCTATCACACGCGCGAAGAAGCGACTAGTCCTGATTGGAGACTGGGAGACGCTTGCGACGACTGCCGCCTTTCGTGACGAATCCGGGAGCTGTGCTGATACGTTTGCTCGTCTCAGGGGTTACTTACGCGAGAGGGATGCAATGGTTTCGAGCCGTTGAGGGTACAAAGTACAGTCCTTCCTATCGTATCGGCGATGTCCAATTATACGTGTTGATCAGCTGAATCAGTCATCTTGGTATCAGTGGTTTCACGAATCGCAAGGAACACGCCGAGCGCGACTGGCGAGAGAACCGCCATGAGCGCACTCCCGGCCAGCGCGCTACCCCACGGCGTCGATAGCACTTCACCCATTGCCGGCAGGTCCGGATTGCCGACGACGATCAAGCCTTTCATGCCGAGCGGCTCATACGCCGGACAGGAGTATTTCACGACGCGATTTCCAGTGAACGTCCACTCGAACGTCTCACCTGCTTCCTGCCCGAAATCGGTCCAGAACGACTCATCGCGGGCAACCACGGTGAGCGCCTCACTGTCTTCGGCCCACTGCCAGACGACCGTCGTCCCAGGGTCGATCTTGATCGCTGGTGGTGAGAAGGCGAAGTTCCCACCGTTGCCCGCCACTCCCACGCGGATCTCGACTCGCTCACGGTTGGACAGATCGATGACCTTCTCGAAGTTCTCGACGTTATCGAGCCAGCCACCGTACGGTGACGACGATTCACCGCTGGCCTGCTTCGAACTACTACTGAGGGTCGCGTCGGCACCGACGAGAACCGCTCCGCGCATCCCCATGCTCCGGTGGGGCACACAGGCGTACTTGACTGCACCCTTCTTCTCGAAGGTGTGCGTGAATGTATGACCAGCTTCGCTCGCTATCTTGCTTTCGAACGCACCGTTTTCGGCGACCACATTGTGCGCTCCACCGTCACCGGTCCATCTCCATGTGACCGTCGTCCCGGGATTGACACGGATAGCTGGCGGTGAAAACGCGAAATTGCCGCGGTTGCCTTTTGCACCGACGGCAACTTCGATTTGACTCTGACCCGTTTTGTCGACGACGCCCTCGTAGTTGCCGACGCCATCGAACCAGCCACCAGCGTCGCCTTGTTCCTGTGCGCTGACGGTCCCTGTCGTTGTTCCGAGCGTCCCGACACCCACGGCTGTTCCGCCGGCGGCCTTCAGGAATCCTCGTCGACCAACCTGTATTCCGCTCGGTTGAGCTGCTGCCTTCATCGAAATCACTTCCCGTCGTAGCCAGCGTAGCTCATGAGCTGGCCGAAGATGTCCGAGTCCATTGCCTCCCGATAGACGATTGCACCGAGCATCCCGCCGGGATAGGTGTCGCCGTTCATGACGTGGTGGACTTTGTGGCAGTGTAGGAGGTAGATGCCGGGGTCGGCGTCGGCGGTGAACTCGATGGTTCGGCGCTCGGCGGGAGCGATGTTGGCGACGTCCTGGGTGTATCGTGCGGCCTCAGGGATCTGGCCACCGTCGGATTCGACCACCTCGAACCGATGGTTGTGAGTGTGGAGCGGGTGGGCCATGTACCCGCCGTTGACGAGGTGGACCCGAACCGAGTCGCCCTTATCGACGATGATCGGCGAACCGTCCTTGGGGTGGAACGAACGCGGAGCACTCTTGCCGTTGATCGTGAACACGTCGGGGTTGCGATCCCGCGGACTGTACTGTACGTCTTCGCCAGCCATCATCCGGTTGAGCCGCGAGTCCCACTCCTTGACCGTCATGAAATACTCCTTGTCGGCAGGCTCGTATCCCTTCGGATCAATCCGGAGAATCCCGTACATCCCCATGTCGATGTGGCGATGAGTCTGGTAGTGGCAGTGATAGAAGTGTGTTCCCGGGACGTTTGCGGGAATCGAATAGGTGTGTTTCTTCCCCGGATCGACCTGAATCCCGGTCGTCGTCGGCACCCCGTCGTTTTTCCATGTCTTCCGGGGGCCGTGGAAGTGAACGGTGTGCGGGCGCATCCCGTTCGTGTTGTCCAGCGTCACCTCCATGTCGTTGCCCTCGGTGGTGCGAAGGATCGGCCCTGGAACGCTCGCGGGACCGTCGTCGGCCTTGAACGCCCAGACTTGGGGAAGTTCGATCGGCCCGCCCATCGTCTTCTTTGGGTGGACTGCGTGTCTGCACTGCTGGGTGCTGAGCGTCACTTTCCCACCCTGTTCGTCGACCTGAACGACTTCGGGTGGGGACGTGTACGGGAGTTTACTGCCGTCGCCACTCACGTTCGCTGGCGGGTCGCCGAGAGAGGGGTTGGACGACGATTCCTGACCGATCGCCGTACAGCCAGCCAGCACTGCTGTGCCGACACCGCCGCTCGCTGCGAGGAATTCCCGTCGTGAGATGCCAGTGCCCGGTGCGCCGATGCGATCAGTCATGGTATAGTTGTCCGTTCGAATGGTACGGAAATAAGCCGCGAGGGGTTTTCTCACCCGGTGGGAATGGACCGAACATGTGAGGCAACCCACTTTTCAGTATCCACCAGCCGGCGGATGCGAAAGATTCTGTCCCCCTCCTGATAGTGAGCAGTCGGAGCCGAACTACTGGAAACGAACAGGTTCGGGGTGAAACCTACATCTCCCCTCATCCAATCCACTCTATGGCTGGCTTCCCGTCACCGTTCGCCGATTCAGCCGACGACATCTTCGACGAGTACGGAGAGTTCGTCCCTGAACACATTCCCGAATCGGGACCGTTTCTCGAAAATCACGAGCTTCTGGATGATGACCATCACGTCACGCTTCACGAACTGACGAAGGAGCTCTTCGAGGAGCGCGGCGTCTACGATATGACGTTCAATTATAACCTCGCACGCCTCAACCTCGACCATCGACATCCGGATGCGGGATATCGATACGCGGAGGAGACGGACGACCAATCGATTCTTCGAGCGGAGTTCACCCCGACGACGCCGTTCTGCCCGCAAAGTCACACGCTCACTATCGGGTCGTTCCGCGCATGGAACGGGGAGATCGACCGGCTTGACTATGACCTCGTTCGAGTCCACCTCCATCCGATGCACCACCAGAGTGCGGCGATCAACGAACAACTCGATAAACTCGAAGAGAAGTACCTGGAGACCGGTTCGGTCATGGTGATGCTCGAAAACAACCGAATCGGGTCCAATCCGATGGAGCGAGCCATGAGAGAAAAAGAGCCAAGCCGAGGACCACAGTCGCCGTTTTGATAGGAGGAGAGGGCGCTACTGCGACTGACTACGCACTGGGATTCGGCTCGAAGACCGCGGGATTTTCCGGTCCTTCAGCACGGATGATCGCAAGCGCGCCCTTGTGTACCACCCGACTCAGTGCGTGGTCGACGAGTTTGTAATCGCCCGGCACCGGGAACATCGCAGTCGTGATGACGGCACTTCCCGGCAGCACGGGTGTTGTCTGGACGTACCGCTGTGGTTCCGAAGCCAGCGCTCCCTGCGGCCACACCTCGTCCCATACCGAACCGATGGGATGAAAGCTCGAAAGGAGGTTCGGGCCACCCACGGCGAAGAACATCCGGACTGTCTCGCCGGTCTTCACGGACATCGGTCCGTGGTTGTCGGGCGTGATAGCGTACTTCTCGCCGTTCATCAACACGTAGGTCGGCTGTTCGAGCGCCATCGTTGCCATGTCAAACTCGTGGTGGCCCTCCTCGCCTGCTTTCCCCTTCGTGTAGACCTCGTGCTGGCCGAGGTAGAACTCGTGGTCGACCTCGGGCAATCCCTCCTCGGGTTCAACGAGGATGATGCCGAACATCCCCGCAGAGATGTGATAGTCGACGTTTGGAACCGCACAGTGGTAGACGAACGCGCCCGGATAGGTGACTTTGAATCGAAGCTGCTTCGTTTCGCCGGGCTGGACGGTCGTCGCCTCCGCGCCGCCGCCCGGCCCGCGGGCGGCGTGGAAGTCGACGTTGTGAGCCATTGAGTTGTCCGGATGGTTGCGGATGGTGAGGTTTACCGTGTCGCCCATGCGCGTGCGGACGAATGGACCGGGCACTTGCCCGTTGAACGTCATGTACTGGAACGTGACACCGAGTTCGATCTCCGCGACGAGTTCGCGCGTTTCGAGTTCGGCATCGACGACCGCCGGTTCGTCGCGCGTGATGGGTTCTGGGATGTCTCGCGGGTCGGCAGAAATACGCTTGACGTCGGCCGGCTGTGCCGCATTGAGGCTTTGCTCGGCCGACGGCGGCGAAACTTCGCTAACAGTCAGATCAGTGGTCGGTTGCGTGCCGATTGTACAGCCAGCAAGAGCCGCCGCACCGCCGATCCCCATTGCCTGTAGCATCTGACGTCGAGTCGTGGTGTAGGTCATTTTGGACTGCTCCGTTACAGTTACTACTTGGCTAGGAATAATTATATAAGTAACAGGGTATTCTCAAAGAGTGAGAATCAGGATACCGTATTATGCTCGTCTGCTGCCTTTCACTATATGTGAGCGCCAATGTCCACCTCGACTTGCGTCCGGAACGGGATGAATCGTCGCACAGCTCTCAAGATAGCCGCAGGCGCGACTACCGCAGGAATGGTTGCCGGGTTTGCAGAGCCAGCCACTGCCCAAACCAACGCCGGAAACCTCAATACCTGGTTTGAAGACGTCGAGAACTACGACGGGGTTGTGGATAAGACCGGCACGGAGACGGTTCGTATCGAGGTTGGTGCGATCGGCAACGGTGGCTCCTTTGCGTTCAGCCCTGCGGCCATCCGCGTCGATCCCGGAGCGACGATTATCTGGGAGTGGACCGGCGAGGGCGGCTCTCACAACGTCGCTGCTGAGGACGGCTCGTACGAAAGCGACCTGCTAAGCGATGCTGGCGCAACGTATGAACACGCGTTTACCGACGAGGGCGTGAGTCGCTACGCTTGCACGCCGCACGAGTCGATGGGCATGAAAGGGGCCATCATTATCGGCACCGTCGCGGTCGGCGAAGGGACATCGAGTACGACTGCCGAACCTGAGTATGGCAACTGGTTCGACGGTGTGGACAACTACGACGGAACGGTCGATGCAACCGGTCAGAAAGAGGTTCGCGTCACCGTCGGTGCCGCCGGAAATGGCGGACAGTTTGCGTTCGATCCGGCGACCGTCCGCGTCGATCCGGGAACGACGGTCATCTGGGAATGGAGCGGCGACGGTGGAGCGCACAACGTCTACGACGAGGAGGTAGGCTACGCGAGCGACATGCTGAGCGAAGCCGGCGCGACCTACGCCCTCACGTTCGATGGCGAGGGCATCAGCAGATACGCGTGCGCGCCGCACGAGTCGATGGGGATGAAAGGCGCTATCGCCGTTGGCGATCTGGCTACCGGTGGGATATCCATCACAGCCGGAGTCGCTGCGGTCGGCGGAAGCCTACTGATGGCGCTCCTCTCGCCGATTGCATTCGGCATCTTCCTCTTCCTGAAGGGGACTGGCGACCCGCCGGGTGCAGGACGACCGACAGATAGTGTTAAGACCCAACCATCGAAGGAACCATATACACGCACCAAGCGGGAGTCAGTGCGACTCGCTGACTCGGATTCTATCGAATAGCGGAGATATTCGCTAATGATAGTTTTCAAAATGAAAGCGGGTTTGTAGGTAGCGATTTAGCCATGTGTATTGGCTATGAGCGATGTGGAAAGCGTCCAGTGCATCAAGAGAAATGGAGCGTCTTTCGGGAACATGTTCGGGAGAACCGTCATTCTGGGCGTACCGAATCATCTATGTACGGAAGAGACACCGGAGAACGAAGCATGCCAGCTACAGATTTCGATACCGAACGGAAGTACAACGATGATCAGTTCACCGCCCGCACTGTGTTCGAGAACAAGCGCCTGAAGGTCGTACTCGGGTACTTCGCCTCGGGACAATTCATTCCCGTTCACGCTCCCGACAGCGACGTCACCATCGCCGTCCAGTCGGGAACCGGTGTGGTACGTGAGGAGACTACCGAGCACGCGGTTGAACCGGGTGATGTAGTCGTGGTAAAAGCAGGCGTTGCTCGGGGTGTGAAAGCCGGCAATACGCAACTGGAGGCGCTGCTGGTGACAGCACCACCACCGTCGGACGCAGAACACGAACCAGTCAGAGAAGGGATTCGCCGTGGCGAGTTTGACCCGTAAACGAATCGGATTTAGATTCTGTGTCGCAGATACTGAACGGGAGTTATAATACTATACTCACGGACACAAATACGGGGAAAGGTTCGGCGGTTCAATCGAATCAAGCGCGGCGAGAGCAGCGTCGCGAAGCTCGTCGAGTTCCTCGAAGAGCTGGTTACCGAGACGCTGGCTGAGTTGATGCCAGCACTCCTCCGCGGGGTTCAGCTCCGGTGAACCCCGCGGGAGGTAACACAGTTCGAGAGGCGTATCTTCGGCAAATTCGTTAACCTTGTTCGCCGCAAAATATGGGGCGTTATCCAGCACGACGCAGAGTTTTTCGCCGAATTCAGTCTGAAGTGCATCCAGCAACCGAACCGTAAGATCGCTTGTAAAATTATCCTCACACGGAAGGTAGAACGTCTCGCCGTCATCCGTCTTTAGCTAAACGGCAAACCGCATGATCACGGCTGGAAACGAAGTCGGTTCATGAACGGAGTGAGGAGGA
>NZ_JBNTJU010000043.1:0-14525 GCF_051195015.1 Halococcus sp. AFM35 | reverse complement strand
TTGGCAGCTGATCGTTATGAACAAACTCGTTCACAATCGACTCGCACAGGGCGATTTAAATAGCCGAATCGGGAATTCGTTCACCTTGCTGTCGTCAGATTCGCCAGGCTTGACCGTCTCTGGTCGGGATGTCATATGGCACCAATTGTGTTCTGCTCATACAAATAACTATATCCTAAATATCGTCTTGGCTAGAATGCTGAGGAAGTCAAAGTGCCGAACGTAGATAAAGATGATATTCGAGATCGTCTTTGTGCTTGCCCCTAATATTGGAAGCGACTTTTTCGAAACAATAGGGAAGGTCAACCTCACTCATCGCTTCAGCGTCGCACAGTTCGTCGGCTAATTGCTGAATGTATCCAATCTGGTCGGCTGGTGAGCGGACAACAATCCCGTCGAATGCTGACGACCGATTCATCTGCCTAGCCACTACTGAGGCTAAGTCTGTTTTGTCCGTGTTTTCATCAGCGGGAACACTCACGAATTCCTCATCCTCGTACTCGAAGGTTTCAGGTGAAGCAGGTGTCGATTCGCGCTCTCGCTGTTGTTTGGCTTGCTGAACCAGGCGGTAGATCGCCTCTGGCGAGCGAGCCCGCTCGCGCCATGCTGAAAGATCTTCGCCAGGGAGACAGTGGATCCAGTACTGTTCGTCATCATGATTCACTAACCCATACTCAACGAGCATATCGAGGTGGCGCTTTGCCTCATCTTTTCCATTGAGGAAGTGGGCGTCTTGGTCGACAGGCTGTTTGATCAGGCGCTCCACACTGAAATGCTGTTCTCCAAAACGATCCCAAACGTGTAGGTATAGGTTGACGCAGTCGTTAATATCCGGTGATGGATCCATAGCCATATTGTATCTCCTGAATAGCGGGAGCAGTGTGTTAAATATTACCTATCGCCTGTGCCCTCCGCCCACGATTACGGAAGGTCTGTTCAGACTCCGGTTGCCATTTGCTGTTCTGAAATCTTCAGTGAGACGTAGATGACTGGTATCTCACGCGACTGGCTGGACGTATTCATCGTTCTCGCGCTTAGCATCTAGTAGGCGACTCGGAGAATCGCAATGATCGATCACCGAGTCACTACTCAACACTGTCGTTGTCATTACCCAGAAAGCTCAGTTACGTGATGTCCGCTTGTTGAGTACCGATGAGAGGGTGCCTATTTTGGTGAATCGTTCGCTGTATTCGGTCACCAGAACCATCGATCAATGGTGAAAAGACTGCTAGGTACGTTTTTGTGGGATGCCATCATGGATCCGATAGGGTGTAGTGTAATGGCACGTACCATATCTCAGTTGCAACCGGCAGTAAACGGAACCACTGAGCGTCTTGAGGGACGGGATGCTCAAAAAGCCAATTTTTCCGCAGGACAGGCTCTCGCCGGAGTGATCCGAACAACTCTCGGCCCCAGTGGAATGGATAAAATGTTGGTCACCTCGGATGGAAAAGTCATCGTCACGAATGATGGGGCAAGCATTCTCGACCGGATGGAAATCGATCACCCTGCTGCCGAGATGGTGATGCAAGTCGCCGAAACGCAGGCTGACACGACGGGGGACGGAACCACGACCGCAGTAATTCTGACGAGTGAACTGCTCGGAGCTGCCGAAGCGCTCATCGACCAAGGATTACACCCTACTACTATCGCCGATGGCTATCGACTGGCCGCCGAACAGGTGCTTGAGACACTTGAGAAGGAGGCAATCGAGATCGATGCTCGTAATCCAGACCGACTCCAGGATATCGTCCGTACAGTCATTACGGGAAAGTGGGAGGGAGCAGACGCGCAACTCCTTTCCGAGATAGCTGTCGAAGCGGTACAAGCGATTGAGCAGAATGGAACCGTTGACCGTCGCAACATCACCAATCAGGCTGTCGCTGGTGGCGGCTACCGTGATTCGGAAGTGATCGACGGTCTTGTGATAGATCTGGAGAGTTCATCGACATCGATAGTAGCGCCAGCGGCGGAGCTGCCCCAGCAAATTGAAAACGCCACAATTGCGCTCGTTGATGATCAACTGACGATTGAGACGGTCGATGGACTTGGAACAGTCAGTCTCGATACTCCAGAGCAACGCCAAGCGTTTCTCGATTACGAGGACGAAGTTTACGAGGAGTACGTCGCCACTATCGCCGACGCAGGTGCTGATATCGTGTTCTGTCAGAAGAGCATCGATGACCCAATTCGGTATCTGCTTGCCCGCGAGAACATCATCGCAGTCGAACGGACACGAAAGGACGAACTGATAAAACTGGGGCATGCAACCGGTGCCCAGTATGTGGGCACAGTGGACCAGCTCACAGCGATGGACACCGGCCACGCAGGACTCGTCGAGCGTCGGTCGATCGGTAATCGAGAACTAGCGATTGTCTCGGAATGCCTGAACTCAAAGCAGGTTTCGATTCTTCTCCGTGGTGGAACCAAACACATCAACGAGGAGATGAAGCGGGTTCTCGATGACTGTCTCGACGCACTCGCATTGGCCATCGAAACTCAGGTGGTACTTCCTGGCGGCGGCGCGACTGAAGTCATGCTCGCAGAGGACCTTCGAAAACATGCTGAGGGAATTAGTGAGCGCGAACAACTGGCGATTGAGGCGTTTGGCGACGCGCTCGAAACACTTCCTCGAACGCTCGCGAAGAACGCTGGAATGGATCCAATTGATGCCCTCATCGACGTTCGCCGCCAACAACATAAGGGGAACGTGACTGTCGGACTCGATATACTGAACGGCGAAATCGGAGATATGATGGCCACAGGCGTACTAGAGCCGCTAGCTATCAAACAGCGTGCCGTCACGAACGCCTACGAAGCTGCGACTATGCTCATCCGAATCGACGACATCATTGCGGCAGCACCTGACACCGATACTGGCGAAGACGAAGAAGAAGATTCGGATACTCTTCACGCTGCTACGGGCGGCTATCCGTGGTCAATTGGGCACTCGATGGGAGGGCACGGGCACGCTCATTAAGAGAGAAATCTCCATCGTGGCTGACTGAGAGCAATGGACCTTCGGCTATCGGTTTCCTTGCTGGTTGGACAAACTGATCGAAAGCAACATGGTAGATCACATCACACTATGACCCAATACTGGTGATAAGGATGGACTCGAACGATTCAACTGATACGACTAATCGTGAGGCACTCTCGGAAAAAGCACTCACCGAACGCCTCAGCGACGTAGCTGTTGGTGACACACTACTGTTCAACGGTCGAGATGATCCTCTAGAAGTGGTAGAGACCGAACGCTATTCCGTAACGCTAGTCGATTCGCAAGATAACGAGTACACCATTTCACAGAACCTCCAAACTGGGAACTGGAATGTTCACCAGCGGCTTTGGCATATACAGATACTAAGCGAGTCATAACCCAACTCGCTTCTTCACCCGATAAGAGCAGAATATCTTAGTGGAAATTTCTCTCGTTCTCGTCGGACGCTTGTACTGCCCAATGTCGTTGTACCCTTGGAGACGAGAATTAGTATAGAACGAACTATCTCAGCGAGAGTTGCCCTCTCACGAAGGTTTGGCGACGTCACCGCGACCCGTGGGGCTGGTTCCATCCCTGAGTGTATCGGGATCGATATCGATGTCGAAGCACTCGTTCGGCACTGATACCGTGACGCACGTATTAGGAAGATCAACGATGCCGGCTATCCGAGTCTCTATGGGAATCGTGCAGAGGAGGAAGTAAGCCTGTTCGCGCGTGTACCCGAAGTTGGTTAGGTAGTCGATAGCGTCGAGGCAGGCGCGTCGCATCCCGATGTTAGCGTTCTTGTAGTGCTGGGTGCCGTCCTCGGCCACGGAGTAGCCCTCGAAGACCACGTAATCCGAGAAATCAGGGTCCTGATAGCCGGGCTTGAACATCGCGTAGTCAGTTCCCATCTTTTCGACACCGTTCTTGATGACATCGACCTGAAGGTCGAGGAACCCAGCCATTTCGATTGCTCCACAGAACGTGATCTCCCCGTCGCCCTGTGAGAAGTGTAGGTCGCCAACGACGAGGTTCGCTCCCTCGACGAATACTGGGATGTACACCCGCGACCCACGGCTGAGATTCTTGATGTCACAGTTGCCCGCGTTTTCACGTGGTGGGATGGTCCGGGCAGCTTTCTCAGCTGCCTCGTCGACTTCGTTCTCGTCCATATCTCCCAACAGGACGTCGTTCGGCTCTGGCGGAAGTGCGAGTGGTGGCTCGTCGCCGCGAGTCTCGTGGTTCACTGCCGTCTCGTCCTCTGGACCACGGTCGATGAGTGCCTGCTCACGCTCATTCCACTCTTCGAGAAGTTCGTGAGACGGTGCAGTACCCATAATCCCTGGGTGGGCGAGTCCGGGGAATCGGACATCTTCGATATGTCTGGACGATGCGTAGGCACCATTGAGGTCCCAGATGGTTTTTCGTGCCTCCGGGAAATGATCCGTAAGGAATCCTCCTCCATTCTCCTGATCGAAGATTCCAGTGAAACCCCACTCGTGATCTTGGAAGGGGCCGAGATCGAGGATATCGACTACCAACATATCGCCCGGTTCAGCACCCTTGACCTCGATTGGTCCGCTCAGATGGTGATTCGGGTCGAGATCCATGTCCCGAATATCGTTCGCACTGTCGTCGTTGTTTACCTGACCACCTGTCCAATCGAGCTGTTCGACACGGAACGTGTCACCCGGTTCCACGCTTGCGGCCGGGGGCACGTCGGGATGCCACCGGTTGACGATTGGATCTGGCTGATCCTCTGGGTCCTCATCGACGTCAACCTCGAACACAGTTTCTGGCATGGTACAGACCCACACTCATGCTGTGAGTATTTATATCTAATCAATAAAATTTGACACTATGGAGTGATGCTGGTTTAGACGACTAAAGTGCCACTTCACAGTGCAAATCACACTCCCTGCCGACGACAACCTACTCTCCACAACTGGCATATGCATATAGTGAAGCACATCGGATGAAAGACGAAGCTATGAGCCAGATAACGGAGAAAAGACTTCGAATAGTAGAGATAGTTCTCCTCATCGCTATCGGTGGATTCGCCGGTGCGAGCCTCAGAAATCTCCTTGCTCTCGTGATTCCAGGACTTGGAGGGACCTTCGCGGCGAACGCTCTGGGATGTCTGGTCCTGGGGTTCCTCTCCTACGAGGCCGAGCTTGTCGGTGTACTCAAGGAGGAGACCGGCTACGTCGCTTCAACCGGTTTTCTTTCTTCGCTCACCACCTATAGCACGTTTGCGGTAGAGACGGTACAGGCGGCTCCGATAATCAGTATTGTAAATGTTGTCGCAAATTATGGCGTCGGCTTCGCAGCCGTCTTTGTAGGCCGAGCCGCTGTAAAGTCCATAGAGGCGGATTGACAATGGTGGATCCAGCCTACCTCGTCGGCGCGGGCGCGACTATTGGGGCACTCCTCCGGTATGGTACTAATCAGTACGTGAGTGGCATCATCGGCAGTCGGACGTTTCCGTACGGGACGTTCATTGTCAATGTCATCGGAAGCTTTGTTCTCGCGTTTATCACGTTCCTGAAGTCAGGCAGGTAGATTGCTCATGCACGACTGGGTTCGAAATCAACACTGTCAAAAAATCTCAAGTTATTGACATAATGAATTCGTGTAGCCGATCTCTGGTTCAGGAGATTCTTCGGTGGCGGGTCAGATGAGTTCTCCGGCAATACCTGAGACGGTTTCGACGAACGTTCCCCAGATCGAGAATCCTGTGAACACTGCAAGGAAGGTGTCGAACGCGAAAAAAGCGAACAGTGCCACACCGGCAAGATGTGCCTTCCGGATATCGACCCGGTGAGAGAATCGATGAAAGAAAAACGCATTAGCGAGGCTCACGGGAATGATAGCGAACATCTCGCCCACCCAGATAGCCGAGGTTGCGCCATACTGGGCGGCAAGACCAATGGTCACGAGCTGAGTTTTGTCACCGAACTCACCAGCAGCCATCAACAGGAAAATCGGGACGAACCCGCCGAACGACTCCGAGAGGTCGCGCCCAAACACTGTCGGCGCGTCGATGGTCGGCGCGATCCCCGCAACCCCGCCGTCGGTCTGCCGAGCGACCTCCTCCGGATTGTTCTTCTCAGGAATCGACCGGTACAGCAGCACGGCGAATAGGAGGAACAGACACCCCGTTAGGACGTTGAGGACCGTCGGAGAAAGCGCGGCTTGCAGCGCCCGTCCAGCGAGGATTTCGAGAGCGGTCCAGCCTGCGAACGCCAGTCCGGCGGCGCTAACGACGAGCAACGGCCTGTACCGCGTCGAGAGACCGGCGATGATGTACTGTACTTTTTCGCCCGGCAGCACCGCCAACTGCGCGACGAAAGCGATCACCACGATTTCCAGCCATCCCGTCACGCGCCGCTCACCTCGGTTGAAGGGGAGTCGGTCGATTTAATCCGGGAGACGCGAATCGACTTGGCGATTCCTTGTGGAAGGCTCTGCTCGCCGCTATCGCTGCGTACCGTCACCATGCCGAACGGGGCGATATCAACGATGTCGAGTTCAGTGCCCGGCGTGACACCAGCGCGTTCGAGGTAGGCAAGATCTTCGTGGTCACGGTCGCGCACTCGGGTGACCTGCACATGCGCGCCTTCTTCGTAGTCGCTGAGGCGGTTGTTCTCGTTCTCGACCAGCGGGTCGAGGTCAACGCTGGGAATGGGATCACCGTGCGGGTCCACCTCGGGGTCGCCAAGTGCCTGGGCGACGCGGCGCTCGAAGGTTTCGCTGATGTGGTGTTCGAGCGCGTCGGCTTCTTCGTGGACCTCACTCCAGTCGTACCCTAACTGTTCGGCGAGGTATGCCTCAAGCAGACGGTGGTGACGCACGACTTCGAGTGCGACCGTCTCACCTTCATCTGTGAGGCAAACACCCGTGTATTTTTCGCGTTCAAGCAGGTTCCGCTCAGTCAATCTCTCGATCATACTGGAGACCGTTGGTCGGGTGACGTCTAGATACTCCGCTATCCGGGAGGTCGAAACTGGTGTCTCTCCAGCCCGTTCGAGTGAGTAGATCGCTTTGAGATAGTCTTCCATCACGTCGCTCGGCATGCTCCGGATTAGAGTCGGCTAAACTTTTATATCTTATCTTCTAACGAAGGAGTGGTTCACAGGAAAACGTAGAGCGCTATTATCAAATTTCTGTGTTCAGACGACTATACGGGCGGCAAGAGTGCCAAAATGTGCTTGTATCTCCACCTTTGTCTCAGTATCAAGTACTCTCACTTACCTTCTCAGCATATTCTGGCCTCGATAGTCAACGGCTATTCCGTGTTGAAAATTTCAGGCTGAATTCGAGAGAGACGCAGCGCATTCCCCGTTACACCGAGGCTCATCCCCATGTCGCCGACGACGACCGCAAGCGCGACGCTCACGTAGCCGAGTGGCACCCCAACCGCGAGCAGCGCTTTCGCACCGAGGCTCACCCAGATGTTCTCTCGGATGACGCCGTTCGCCTTGTTTGAGAGCGCATACAGGTAGGGGAGTTTCGAGAGATCGTCACCCATCAGCGCGATGTCGGCCGTTTCAAGTGCCGTATCCGTTCCGGCCGCCCCCATCGCAACCCCGACAGTCGCGGTCGCAAGCGCCGGTGCATCATTTACTCCATCGCCGACCATTGCGATGTCACCGTACTCATCACGGAGTTCGTCGATTGCCTCAACCTTCTGATCAGGGAGGAGTTCCGCACGGTACTCGTCGACACCGACTTGCTCGGCAATCGCTTGGGCCGTTCCCTCGTTGTCACCTGTGAGCATCACGACGCGGTCGACGCCCAACTCATGCAGGCGCTCAACGGTACGCTGCGAGGTTGAACGAACTTCATCTGCAATTGCGATGGCACCCACTACGTCCGTTTCCGTCCCCACGAGGACGACTGTTCGCCCCTCCTCCTCAAGTCCGGCGAGCACATGGTCCGCGTACTCGCTCTCCTGTGCCTCCAGACCAGAGTCCGCAGCGACGTCTTCTAGCACGGCCCCACCGTCGGTCGCGCGGCGAGCTTGTGGGACGTCGAATCCGAGTTCCTCGAACAGTGCAGGCTTGCCGACAAAGTAGGTCTCTCCGTCGATTGTGGCTCGAATACCTTTTCCAGTCAAACTCTCGAAGTCAGTGGGGGTTGGAAGATGAGTCACGTCGTCCTCATCGGCACGGGCGAGGACCGCCTCAGCAATCGGATGTTCACTTCGCTGTTCCACTCCTGCACCGTATCGGAGAACATCTGACTCGCTATGGTTTCCGAACGGAATGATGTCGGTGACAGAAAGTTCGCCCCTCGTGAGCGTCCCGGTCTTGTCCATCGCGATAGCATCGACCTCACCCATCGCTTCGAGGTGGTTACCGCCCTTGATCAGCACGCCGTTCTTCGCAGCACTCGTGATCCCGGAAACGACCGAAACAGGTGTCGAGATGACGAACGCGCATGGGCACGCGATGACGAGCAGGGTCAACCCGCGAATGAACCATGTCTGCCACGGCCACCCGAGCGCGAGTGGCGGCACCGCCGCTGTGAGGATCGCCAGCACGACGACTGCGGGCGTGTAGTACCCTGAAAACCGATCCACGAACTGCTCTTTCTCCGTTTTCTTCTCCTGAGCGCCCTGTACCATCTCGATGATCCGTGAAAGCGTCGAATCGCCCGCTGTCGAGGTGACCTCCACTTCAAGATAGCCCTCCTCGTTGATACTTCCAGCATACACTTCTTCACCCACGGACTTGTCGACAGGCACGCTCTCGCCAGTGATCGGGGATTCATCGACCGCACTTTCTCCGTCCACAACTGAGCCGTCGAGTGGAATCTTGTCGCCGGGGCGGACGATGACGGTCTCACCCACCTCAACGTCTTCGGCTGGCACGGTCACCTCGTCGCCATTCCGGCGGACGGTGGCCTCATCCGGCGAGAGTTCCATCAATTCACGGAGGGAGTTCCGTGCCCGGTCCATCGCGTAATCTTCGAGCAGTTCCGCGATACTGAACAGGACGGCAAGCGTCGCGGCTTCGACGAAGTAGCCGATCCCGGTGGCAGCGATGATCGCCGTCCCCATCAGAAGGTCGATGTCGAGACTCAGATTCCGTGCTGAGTAGTATCCCCCACGAACGACAGGATACCCGCTGATGGCGATCGCGACGAGAAACAACCCATCCGCAAGCGTGAGCGAATAGCCGAGAAGGGTCGCAACCTCAGGGTTCTGTCCGGCAAGGACGAACTCGAAGAGGAGCCCGAGCACGACAAATCCCGCTCCAATCCACGTTTTGATAGCGCGCGAACTCGTCCAAATCTCCGACGGAGGTGCAATTTCCATGCCATCGGCGGATTCTTCGTCAGCACCGTCTTCGCCGCCGACGACATCATAGCCTGCGCCCTCGATGGCTGCAATCACGTCGGCCTCGGCAGCACGGTCTGAATCATAGGTCACCGTGGCTGTGCCCGTGGTGGGTTGGAGGGCGGTGTCAGTGATCCCGTCGACGCGCTGGAGACTCTTGTCTACTTTCTGCGCACAGGAGGGGCAGTCCATCTCCGGAACAGTGAGCCGGACGGACAACTCTCGCGCCTGCCCACCGTCGTTTTCCCGCTCCGCTGCGTCTACGATTTCGGTCATCACTACGAGATAGGGCAGTCAACTCGATAAGCGTTAGTTGGAACATTCCAATTTTGGGGCTAAATCAGAGCGGCGTCGATGGCTCGTCTGGCAGCTGCTCGCGAGCGACGTACCGCTTTGCCAAGTGTTCCTCCGCTCGCCGGAGTCGGTAGGTAAGCGTCGACCGTGGCGCGTCAAGATGTTCAGCCAACTCAGACACATCGACCTCCCGTGGTGACTCGTAGTAACCGTGTTCGACGGCGGCCTGGAGAGCCGCTTCCTGTTCTGGTGATAACTCAGTCGCACTGCTGTCTCTGTTGCTCGGCGGTGTCGAGGCAGCTGCCGTTCGGAGCATCTCCATCTGCGCGCAGTCGCCGACGGCAGTTTCAAGCTCGTTGAAGAACCCACTCACATCTCCCTCGCCGGAGTGGATGATGCGCCAGGTATAGTGACGACTCTCGTGGCGCGTATCGAACAGCAAGCCGTCACCGAGGTGATCGCGTGCGATGTGCGGGATGGACGAACAGAGGGGAGTGCGCTCCCAGTACGAGTAGAGAACGAGTGTGTCGTCGGTATGATCGAGAACCTGTGTACTCTGAGTAGCGTCACAGTCCTCGGTGGCAAGACAGTCCGCGTAGTAATCGCTGTTGAGAAAGGCATTTTCGATGTCAGCGAGAGCGTCGGGCGTCCCCGTGGCGTGATCGACACGCCAGAGACGCTCCTCAGTAACGTGTAGCGAGAGCGATCGAATCGAAGCATCTGGATGGTCAGCGAGAGTATCAGCTACCCGGTTGCAGTCGGGTTCGTATTTGAGGGCAAAGACGAGCTCGCGCATAGGTTCCGATAGGCACTACAGAGCCATAACAGGTGGTTTACTCTGTTAGATTCGACCAGTTGGATCAGATCACGTCGTCGGGATCGTGCGTTTCCTGCATCCGCTGTGCCTCGGCGGCGTACTGCTCTTGGAGGTCGGGATCATCGACAGTGCCGAGATTATTCGGTTCAGCATTGACAGCCGCTGTGGTATCGCGCACGTCGGTGAAGGAGGTGAGTGCCCGCTCTTTCCGGTAGTATTGCTCACCGTCGGGGGTCGCATAAGTGAGGATGATCAAATTCTGCTCATCGTCAGAGTAGGTGCGTTCAACCAGCCACACACTTGTATGGCCGTCCAATTGATCCGACATATTGTCCGGTTCTCGCTCCTAGGGGTTAAGTGGTAGAAATCACGTAATCGACTACCTGCACTGACAGTACGAAAAACAGTAGTTTTCCATACCGATACGAAAACCCCCGTTCTTTATATACTGAATCCCGCTACGAATAGGGTGTCCGAACACACCATGCAAATTGCCGCCTACGTCCGCGTCTCGACCGACGACCAGAATGAACAACGACAGATGCGCGCGATCCGCGCAAAGTACGACGACGATCAGCAAGACAATCAAATCGAGTGGTATTGCGACCTCGGCGAAAGCGGAGCCTCGACCTCACGGCAGGAGTACCAGCGCCTCCGCGAGCACGTCGCGGAGTACGACGTGGTGGTCGCGCACGAACTCGACCGGCTGGGTCGGTCGTTCGCCGACCTCGCGGGTTTCGTCGAGGACCTCCGCGAGAAAGGTGTCGATATCGACCTCGTGAATCAGCCGATTGGGACGGTCGGGGAAGACGACTGGATGGCTGAGATGATGCTCAACATGATGATGGTGTTCGCTGACGCCGAGCGGAAGATGATCCGGTCGCGCGTTCAGGAGGGCATCGACGCCGCGATTGCCGATGGCAAGCGCGTCGGCCGGCCACCGTTCGGCTACACGGTCGAGGACGGCTTCCTCCAGCAGATTCCCTCGGAGTACGTTCGCGCACAGACATTCATCCGCGAAGTTCGCAAAGGCCGCGAAAAGCACGCCACCGCAGCATTCTTCGAAATTCCAGATTCCGCGATCCAGAGTATCCTCACGCGGGCCGAGACCAACTACGATGTGCCGTTCGATAACGACCAGTGGCAACTCGAACGTGCGAAGGTTGACGCCGGCGAGAAGGAACTCCCGCCGCTCGATGTTCAGGAGGACCAACGGACTGTCTCTGCGCGAAGTCCAAGGAAGTGATTGTCAGTAACGAGAAATAGTCCTATTCTGTCTGTCGAAATCCGATACCTAGTGAGGGCACGGATGGAAATCGGACCGATTATATGACCGTCAGCGGTACGGTCGTTATACCCGACAAAACCTATGGCACAGCACTCACCGCACCACAGGACGTAATCGAACGGGCGACCTGCCCTTCCGTCCGCTTGTCGGGTGACTCGTGGTGGCGGGTGAGACAGATGCCATGGGAGCGAACTCACATTCACCGTCGGACGCGGATTCACCCGACACGGACGCACGTATCGACGCGAAATCACCCGCCGCGAACCGGTTGAACGACACGACAGAGATGGTTGCAGCGGCTCTTGTCGCCAGCGGTACTGATTATCACGGCCAGACTCGGTTTTTCGAAGACGAACTCGACGGGACGGACGATGCTCTCGACGGATTCGTTGCGGATGTCACGACTATCGTGCAGTCGCAGTGCAAACGCGCGACAGACTACGCCGACATCGAGATGCTGGTCTCTCGGCTCCCGATTGAGCATCTCACGTTCGCCGCGCACGATTCGTTAGCGCCGTACTCGGGACCATATCCGATGGCGCTACTGGTCCGAGCGTTCCTCATCGAAGAAATCAACGGCTGGGACGAGACCGCTCTCCACGACCACCTCCGAGCAAACCCATCTCTCCTCCGCAGGCTCGGGTTCGAGTCGCTGCCAAACCAATCGACGTTCTGGCGGGCATGGAATCACCGCTTCAGCGAGGCTCTCCGCGACGCCGTACAGGAGTGTGCTGAGACGATTGTGAAAGCTGCACGCGCCTGCGATGTTTCCCTCCCCGAGCGAGTCAGCACCAACGAGGCGAGCGAATCAGACTCCGTTGACTGTCCGGAACGCCAACTCCTCGCACAGAAAACCGACGAGGTATGGCAGCAGGCCAAACCGTTCGTGACCGATGCGTTCGCGCTCGACCGGGGACCAAACTGGGAGATTCACGAGAACGCTTTCTGGGAACAACACGCCTACATGGGGATGCGCGAGGACATGTACGCACGCAGCGGTCCAGCCTCGTTCTCGCTCGATACCACGCGCGAGCGCATCCCGACGGGTTCGACCCACCGGTATCAGATCGGCAAACTCTCCGTGGCCGAGATTCGGGAAATGCTGCGGAATACGACACGAATGATTATCGCTCGCGCCCGACAGAACGGCGAACTCACGGGCAAACTCTGGGCGGCCATTGACGTGACCAAGGGATTTCCGTTCACTGGCGACGTAGAGGATCACGAAGACGACATCCTCGGGTACAAGGACGGCAGCGACTACTACCAGTGGGCGGTGCTCAAAATCGTCGGGATGGACGTGCCGCTCGTCCTCGACGCCATCCCGCGCGAACGAGGACAGTCGAAGGATGAGATCGTAGAGAAATTGCTCGAACACACGACCGAGATGGTCAATCTCGACCTCGTGATGATGGACCGCGAGTTCGACAGCGGTCCGGTCAAGGAAACCTGCGAAGAGTACGGCGTTCACTTCCTGAATCCGACGCGCATCTTCGAGCGCAGTGACGAGGCTGAGACCATCGCGTGGATGTACCGCAACAGCAAACGCTTCCACGTCACCGAGGAGGAATCCGACGACGGCACGCCGACACGCAAGCAAATCTATCTCCCGCAGCGGTCAAGTTCGGGCGATGGTGACGATGACGAAGACGACAGTCTCTCAGCAGTGTGGACGGAGCTGTGCGGCGAGTGGGAGTTCGAGGACGTGGACGGTGAACCAAGCGAGCGGATGTCGTTTTCGCGGCTGCTCGCGGATATCCAGCGCGAAGAGGACGTCGAAGAGCGCAAGGAGAAAGCGCAGGAAGGGGAGGTGGACACATCCGAGACAGTGGTGTTCGAGACGAACCACCCGTATGTGACGGCGCGTGATGCCGATGACCAGCAGATGGACGGGAAGGAATTCATCCACATGATCGAGCGGCTGATCCGCTGGTATCGCCGTCGTTGGGGTATTGAAAACGGGTTTAAGAAGCAGAAACACTTCATGGTGCGGACCACCTCGACCGAGAGCGACTATCGGTTCTTCAACTTCGTGTTCGCGTGCGTGCTGTATAACGTCTGGCGACTCGTCGATCTCCTCGTGAAGCTCGCCATCGACGGCGAGAACCGGTCGTACAAGCCACGGGTGGATGCGAACCAGTTCTTGGCCGTCGCCAAGCAGTTCTACGGTCTCGATCCTCCCGATTGACGCCGACACCTCCCGTATTCGCCCGATTCGTGAGCGGCGGCGCTGTTCCACGCCGCTTTATTTCGTATTGTTCTGGTCTGATTCTCAGATGATGGAGTGATGGTGAGCATCGTTCGTTTACTACACGCAAGAGTACGTTAGAATGAATAGCCAGTCCGTGCATGACAAATCTAGCTAGCCAACATCAGACGTTCCTAGGAGCGAGCGATGCCGTCCTTTACGCCGTCGGGACAGGTGCCTGTGGTTCATATACGACGTTTTCCTCATTTTCCGTGGATACGGTTCGGCTTTGGGAGGACGGTGACCGCTTCCTTTCGGGATGGTACGCTACTGTGAACCTGCTCGGAGCACTGCTTGCAATTGGATTAGCAGGTGGACTAGTGGACATCGTAGGCTGACGACCGAATTGATCGGTGAGTACATCTATAAATTTTGAGATGGCCATAGCCTCATTAGTTCGTCCATTCTAATCCGGTTTGAAACGGCTCAATTGAATCCGCGAATATCTGAGTCATTCAGGCTTCTATCGCTTGTCCGATGTTGTGAACGCCAGCAATGAGCGCAATCTCGCGGAACTGCCGGAACCAGTCACGCGCTCGCACGGCGGAGCCG